>NZ_JANOCG010000219.1:0-8356 GCF_031412075.1 Rhizobacter sp. | reverse complement strand
TCCTGCACCCACTCGAAGTAGCTCACGGTCACGCCGCCGGCGTTGCAGATCACGTCGGGCACGACGAGCACGCCGCGGTCGTGCAGCACGTCGTCGGCGTCGGGCAGCGTGGGGCCGTTGGCGCCTTCGAGCACCAGCTTGGCCTTGATGCGGTTGGCGCGCGGCACGGTGATCTGGCCTTCGAGCGCGGCCGGGATCAGGATGTCGCAATCCACCTCCCAGAAGTCTTCGTTGTCGACCTTCTCTGCATCCTTGTAGCCCGAGATGCCGCCGTCACGCTTGAGCACGGCCATGGTGTTGGCCATGTCGAAACCCTTCGGGTTGACGAGGGTGCCGGTGTGGTCTTGCACGGCTACCAGTGTGGCGCCCGCGCCGATGAACAACTCGGCCGCCGCGCTGCCCACGTTGCCCATGCCTTGCACCGCGATGCGTGCACCGTTGAGGTTGAGGCCCAGGCGGCGCGCGGCTTCACGGCCGGTCACGAACACACCGCGGCCGGTGGCCTTCACACGACCCAGTGAGCCACCCAGGTGCAGCGGCTTGCCGGTGACCACGCCGGTGGCGGTGGTGCCGGTGTTCATCGAATAGGTGTCCATCATCCAGGCCATGATCTGGCCGTTGGTGTTGACGTCGGGTGCAGGGATGTCGCGCTGCGGGCCGATGATGATGCCGATCTCGCTGGTGTAGCGACGAGTCATGCGCTCGAGCTCTTTGTGCGAGAGGGTTTTCGGGTCGACGCGGATGCCACCCTTGGCGCCGCCGTAGGGCAGGTTGACCGCAGCGCACTTCACCGTCATCCAGGCACTCAAGGCCATCACTTCTTCCAGCGTCACGTCGGGGTGGTAACGCACGCCGCCCTTGCCGGGGCCGCGCGACAGGTTGTGCTGCACACGGTAGCCCTCGAAATGGGCCACTCGCCCGTCGTCCATCTCGATCGGCACGTCGACGATCAGCGCGCGTTTTGGGCGCTTGAGGGTTTCAGACCAGTGCGCCAGGTGGCCGAGGTAGGGCAACACGCGGTCGACTTGCGACAGGTAGGTGTGCCAGGGGCTGGTGGCGCTGGGGGTGACGTAGGACAGGAAGCTCATGGAATCGGTCTCCGTTGATGGGGTCATGCCGGTCGCGCGCCGCACTCGTGATGCGTGGCGCCGGCATGGAGCGAGACTGTAGGCGCAGGCGAGCGCTCAGGTCATGCAGGCTGTGCATGGCCTCGGCTGCGCCGGGCATGGAGCGCTGTGTCCGGTGTGTCCGGCGTGTCCGGTTTGTGGCGCTGGCCACGTTGGCCTCGGCAAGACAGACCCTTGCCGGAGTTGCCATGCGCCCCCGTTCTCATTCGCTGAGCTTGTTGTTTTTCACGGTGTTGGCCGCTTGCGGCGGTGGGGGTGGCGGCGGGCCGGCTCCCGCCCCACCCCCTGCTCCGGGGGGCAACCAGCCGCCGGTCGCCAGCTTCAGCGCGCCGGCCACGCTGGTGGCGGCCGGTGTGGCGGGTTTTGATGCACGCGGCTCCAGTGACCCCGAAGGCAGCACGCTCAGTTACCGCTGGGATTTTGGCGACGGCAACCACGGCGGCACGGCGCAGATCGCCCACCTCTACCCGGCGGCCGGTCGCTACAGCGTGCGCCTGACGGTGACCGACGTGCAAGGCGCCAGCCACGAGACCACGCGCGAGATCACCGTCACCCCAAGCGCTGCCACGCCCACGGCCCAGGTCACGGGCCTGGTGAAAGGCACGGATGGGCTGCCCCTGGCGGGGGCAAGCGTCGGCGTGGTGGGTGGCGCCAGCCCGGTGGTCTCCGATGCACAAGGCCGTGTTTCGCTGACGGTGAACGCCGGGGCCGAGGTCGCCTTGCGCGTGTCGCGCAGCGGTTACGCCGATCAGACGCATGTGCTGCGCTTGCCCGCCAGCGTGGGCAGCGACGGCTACTTCGAAGCCACGCTGATGCCGCGTGCCGCTGCCCAAACCCTGGCCGACGCCGCCGCCGGTGGCAGCCTCGCCGGCAGCGACGGGGCACGCATCACCCTGCCACCCAACGCGCTGATCAACGCGGCCGGCGTGGCCGTCACCGGCCCGGTGAGCGTGACGCTGACGCCGGTCGACATCAACAACCCCGCTGCCCTGCCTGCCTTCCCTGGCCGCTTCGAAGGCCTCAACTCCGACGGGTCGCGCACCCCCATCGTCAGCTACGGCACGGTGGAGTTCACGCTGTCGCAAGGTGGTCAGCCACTGCAGCTGCGGCCGGGCGCACGCGCCACCATCGAGCTGCCGCTTTATGCCGGCGCCAACCTCAACGGCTCCTTGCTCGCGGCCGGCGGCACGCTGCCGCTGTGGTCGCTCGACGAGCGCAGCGGCCAGTGGGTGAATGAGGGCACGGGCACGCTGGTCGCATCGACCGCGTCGCCCACCGAGCTGGTGATGCGCGCCGAAGTGGCCCACCTCTCGTGGTGGAACGCCGACCTGGGCTTCACGCCGTTCCGCCCGCGCCCACGTTGCATCAACGACGTGCCGGGCCAGTACGACAGCATCTTCGAGCAGGCCACGATCTGCAAGATGCTGGCCGAGATGGACAAACCGATTCCACCGCAAGGTGCTTCCGGGGTCTCTGCACAAGGCGCCTCGGGCCGCGAGCGGCCGCAAGCCGCGCCGCCGCGCTATCGTTTCCCGTCGATCCGCGTCGATGCGGCCACGCCGATGAGCGGCGGTGTGTCGCTCGACCTGCCGCCCGACTTCGACATGCTGCTCACCGGCACCGCGCTCAACGGCACCTGGCGCGGCCAGGTGCGTGTACGCGGGGGCGAGGGTGCGATCGACGAGGTGGTGGTGCCGCTGCGGCCGGTGGCGCAAGGCGGTGCGGCCGAAGCGATCACGTTGCCCTTCGATCAGATCCGCGCGGCGGCTGCTGCGCGCACCGACAGCTACCGCTTCCAGGCCACGGCGGGGCAGGGTGTGGCCATCACCGTATTGCGCGCCGAGTCCAGCCTCGCCGGCAGCGTGCGCCTGCGCGACGCGGCGGGGGTGTTGCTGATGACAGCGCCGTTTGCCAACACCGCCGGCGCGCTGCAGTTTCATCTGGCGCAGGCGGGCGACTACACCATCGAGGTGGTGCCGACCGACAACGCGCCCGGCAGCTACCGCCTGCAGGCCGTGGTGCAAACCGTGGCCGAGCGAACGCCGTCGGTGGCGCTGACGTCATCCACCGAGGCTGGCATCGCCCAGGTGGCAAGCAACGCGTCGGGGGCTGCTATGGCGGTGTGGCCCGAGCCGCAACAGGGCGCGCTGCTGTTGAAAGCCAGCCGCTACCTGGGCGCCGACACCGGCTGGTCGGCGCCCGAGACGGTGGCCAGCGTCGCCGGCCTCAACACCACGGTCGGCGTGCAGATCGGTCTCGACGATGCGGGCAACGCCATCGCGGCCTGGGACGTGGGCGCGGGGCCGGTGGTGGCGCGCCGCGCTGCCTCGGGCGGCAGTTGGAGCGCGGCGCAGCCGCTCGGGTCGGCCGCTTGTGGGGGTGGCCTGGTGCAAAAACTCGCGGTGAGTGCGAATGGCAACGCCACGCTGCTTTGGCGGCGCGGCAGCGGGCTGTGCGCGCGCCACTACACGGCAGCCGCCGGCACCTGGTCGGCCGAACAGACCCTCGACACGGCCATGTCCGGCACCGGCCTCGTGCTCGAAGCCGCCGCCAACGGAGACGCCGTGGCAGCGTGGACGCTGGAAGGCCCTGCGGGTGTGGTGCTCACGCGTTTCAGTGCGGCCGCGGGCACCTGGGGTGCCATCGAGACCATTGCCGGCAACGGCACTTACTCGCCCACGCTTGCGATGGCCGCCGACGGCAGCCTGCTCGTGGCTTGGCACACGCTGGCCGGCGCGGTCGATGCGGCGCACTGGCCTGCCAGTGGCGGCGCCTGGTCGGCCGCGCAACGGGTGGGCCTCAACAACGGCAGCTTCTTCCTGTCACGCGCCGTCTGGCGCACCGGCTCACGTTTTCAGGTGGTGTGGCCGTCGCTTGACGGCTTGGCCAGCCGCGAGTTCGACGGCAGCAACGGGCAATGGGGTGCCCCCTTGCCGGTGGCGACCGGCCGGGCCGCGTCACCGATCACCACGCGCGGGGGTGGCGGCGGTGTGGTGGTGATGTGGTGGGCCAACAAGCCGAGTGGCAGCGGCACCGACATCGGCTTCTCGCGCTGGAACGCCGTCACCGGCAGCTGGGTGATGTCGAGCGCGCTGCTGACGCCGAGGCCCGTGGTGCTCAACCAGGCGGCGGCCTTCCCCGACTCGGCGAGCCTCGCGGTCAGCGCCAGCGGCACGGCGACGATGCTGTGGCGCGAGTACCTGCCGCCAGGTGTGAGCGGCGCCAGCTTGCAAGGCACGCGGGTGCCGCTGGCGCCGTGAGGCATCGCCGAGAAGCCCCGTCAAAACTTCCGTTCGCGTTGAGCTTGTCGAAACGCCGGCCCTGAGCTTGACGAAGGGCCGTGCAGCTCTGCGTCACGCATCCATCACTCGCGCATGGCCTTCGACAGGCTCAGGCCGAACGGAGCACTTTCAGAGCCCCAGGTAGCGAGGCTGGGTGACGGTCGGGCTGCCAGGAGCGTCGTACAAGCGGCTGGCGTCGAGTGCCTGGGCGCGCAGCTGCGCAGCCTGCGCCGCGTCGCCGCTGCGTTCGAGCACGGCCGCGCGCACGCGCCACAGGTAGGGCGCCATGCGCACGTCGCGAAAGCCGCTGACCTGTTGCCAGGTGCTCAGCGCCGCGCGGCTCGCCGCTTCAGCGGCCTCAACATCGCCGCGCTGCAACGCCACACGCGCCAGCCCCGCCTGTGCCAGCGCCACGTGGCTCCAGCCGGGCGTGGTGGCATCGCGTGCGGCGCGCTCGAACTGCGCTGCGGCCGCATCGGTCTCGCCTTGGTCGAGCAGAAAGCGGCCCCACCGTTCGCGCATCGCGATGGTGGGTTGCGCGCCGGCCACCGCGTGGGCCTCGAAATCGGCGAGTGCCAGCGTGAACAGGCGGCGTGCGTCGGTGGGGCGGCCGGCGCGGTCGTAGGCATCGCCCAGGTGGCGGCGCACGCGGCGCAAGGCAAAGTCATGCGGCGGCTCGGTTCGCCAGGCCCGCTCCACCCTTTCGAGCAGGGCAATGCCTTCTTGCGGCCGGCCTTCGGCGGCGAGGCGTTCGCCCCGGTCTTCGCGCACGCTGTGGGCGTCGGGGTCGGGTGCGCTCTCGGGTGGCAACAAGCGCATCACGTCGGCGAACAGGCTGTCGGCCCGCTCGCGTGCACCGGCCAGGTGGGCGGTGCGGGCGCGGCGCGCGGCCGCGCCCCAGGCCGCTCGCGAGGCCGGCCCGCTGGTTCGCAGCGCGAGCGCGGCCGCCTGCGCCAACGCCGCTTCGGCGCCGGCCAGGTCGCCCAACTGTTGCAGCATCAGGCCGATGTTGCCGTGCAGGGTCACCAGCTCGGCGTGGTTGGGCTCGCGCGAGCGTTCGGCCAGTGCGATCACTTGCCGGTTGGTGGCGATGGCTTCGTGTGTGCGGTCGGTATGCGTCTGTTCGTTGGCCAACTCCATCAGCGCGGTCACGTGGCCACGGCTTGCGGGAGCGTGACGCTCGAACAGGCGCAAGGCGGTGTGCAGGGCGGCTTCGCGCTCTTTGGCAGCATCTGGCCGGTCACGCAGGCACACGCTGCGCTGTGTCCACCACGCGGCGCGCAGGGCGCTGTCGTTGCGGCCGGCTTCGGTGAGGGCACGGTCGGCGGCGTCGAGCAGGCGCAGGCAGGCGGCATGGTCGCCGCGCGCCTGCGCACGCACCGCCGAGTCGAGTTGCGCTTCGAGCACATGCGGGTGCAGCGGGCCGTGGTGCTGCGTCACCAACGCGATCTGGCGGGCCTGCAGCCGCTCGAAGGCCGCGTCTTCGCCGAGCTCGCGGTAAATCTGCGCGGCGGTGCGCAGCAACTCGATCTGCACCTCGGGGTCGTTTGCAAAGCGGGCCTCGATCTCGCCGGCACTCTGGTCGAGCAAGGCCTTGGCGGTGATCTGGCCGCGCGGCGTGTCGGACGCAATGCGTGGGTCGCTCGCCTGGAACACGCCGAGCAGAAAGTCTTTCACCGCCTCGGCCCGCTGCGCCTGGGCCTGCGCCCGCTGCGCTTGCCAGGCGACGGCAGCGCCACCCCCCAGCAGCACCACGCCGAGTGCCGCCGAGAAGCCCACGCCGAGGCGGTGGCGGCGCACCCACTTGGCAGCCAGCTTCCAGCGGGTGATGCGGCGTGCGCTGATGGGTTCGTTGTGGGTGTGGCGTGCGAGGTCGGCCGCGAGGTCGGCCACGCTGGCGTAGCGCGCTTCGGGGGCGGGCTGCAGGGCCTTGTCGGCAATCGCGTCCAGATCGCCTTGCAAGGCGCGGCGCAACGCCGGCAGCGTGAGGCCCGTGGCGCGGGCGTGCTGTTCGCTGGCGTGGCGCGAGGCCAGCGGCAGCTCTGGCGGCGCCTGCGCTTGCCAGCTTTGCGCCAGCAGGCTGCCGCCGCGTGGTGTGCTGCCGCAGAGCAGCTCGAACAGCATCACGCCGAGCGCATACACATCAGTGGCCACGGTGATCGGGCCACCGGCCAGCTGCTCGGGCGCGGCATAACCGGGTGTGGCCGGGTGCGCGCCGGCGCGGGTGAGTGGGGTGGCGTCGTCGGCCTCGCCGTGCAGCAGGCGGGCGATGCCGAAGTCGAGCAGCTTCACCTGGCCTTGCGGCGTGACCAGCACGTTGCTGGGCTTCAAGTCGCGGTGGGCCACCAGCTTGGCGTGGGCGTGCTGCACCGCCGCCGTGACCTGTGCGAACAAGGCCAGGCGCGCGCTGATGCCGAGCTGGCGTGCATCGGCCCACTGCGTGAGCGGCTCACCGTCGATGGCCTCGATCGCGAGGTAGGGCTGGCCATCGGCCGCCAGGCCGGCGTCATAAAAACGGGCAATGTGCTCATGCGACAAGCGCGCGAGGATGTCGCGCTCGCGCGCAAAACGGTCGCGCACCGAGCCGGCCAGCAAGTGGGCGTGCGGCAGCTTGAGCGCCACCTCGCGCTGGTAGGCGCCGTCGATGCGACGTGCCAGCCACACCTCGCCCATGCCGCCCTGGCCCAGCTCGCGCAGCAGCTCGTAGGGGCCGATGTGCTGGCCGGCGCTGCGGGCAGCTTCATGGGCCATCGGGTGCAGTTGGGGCCCGGAGAGAAAGCTCGTCTGGCTGGCCGCCGGCAAGGTGTGCAGCACCGGCGCGAGCCAGGGCACCAGCGCTGCGTCTTCTTCGGGCAGCGTGGCGATCCAGGCGTCGCGCTCGTGTTCGGGGCGTTGCAGGGCTTCGTCGAGCAGACGCGAGAAGCGGGGCCAGTGTTCGGGTGGGCAGGGGAGCTTGCTCATGTCAACGGGCCAACGCAATCGGGTCGTGGCACCGGACAGCTCAGCCGAGCATCGTGCGCAGGATGGCGCGCGCCTTGTCCCAGTCGCGCCGCACGGTGCGCTCGGTCACGCCCAGCGCGCTGCCGATCTCGGCCTCGGTGAGGCCACCGTAGTAGCGCATCTCCACCACCTGCGCGAGGCGCGGCTCCACTTGTTCGAGAGCACGCAGGGCTTCGTCGACCTGCAGCGCTTCGTCGTCGGCGGGTGTGCCTTCGGCCAGCGTGGTCGACAGCGTGACCCGCTGCGCGCCGCCGCCGCGTCGCTCGGCCTGCTGCTCGCGCACCAGGTCGACGATGATCGATCGCATCACCTTGGCGGCGTAGGCGTAGTAGTGGCCGGGGCTCGGGAAGTGCAGGCCTTCGGCGCGGGCCGACAGGCGCAGGTAGCTCTCGTTCACCAGTGCCGTGGTGTTGAGCTGGGTCAACGGGCCCGAGGCATGCAGCCGGGCGCGAGCGATCTTCTTCAGCTCGGTGTAGGTGGCTGCGTCCCAGGGTTCGGCGGTCTGCATCTCAGCCGGCGCCGAGCCGCCTCAAGGCGGCTGAGCGACCCCTCGGGGGGCAGGAGCGGAGCGACGTGGGGGCAGACATCACTTGCCGAATTCATCGCCGAGTTCACTGGCTCGGCGCTGTGCGGCCTTCAGGGCTTTGACGATGGCGTTCTTCACGCCACTTGTCTCCATCGAGGTGAGCGCAGCGTAGGTGGTGCCGCCTTTGGAGGTGACCCGTTCACGCAGCAGCGCAGGGGGCTCGCTGGAGGCCTGCGCCAGGGCGGCCGAGCCCATGAAGGTGGCGAGCGCCAGCTGCTTGCCCTGCTCTTCGCTCAAGCCCATTTCCACCGCCGCTTGCATCATGGCCTCGACGAAGTAGAAGACATAGGCCGGGCCCGAGCCCGAGAGCGCGGTGACGGCGTCGAGGTCGGCTTCTGCGTCGACCCACAGCGTGCGGCCGG
>NZ_JANOCG010000218.1:0-2231 GCF_031412075.1 Rhizobacter sp. | reverse complement strand
TTCGTGTTCCCGGCCGTGCCGCTCGACTTCGATGGCGTCACCGAATACTTCGGCGACGGCTCCATGCGCCAGTCGGCCCCCATCTCGCCGGCCGTGCACCTGGGTGCCGAACGCATCCTCGTGATCGGTGCCGGCCGCATGCACGAGCCGCCGGGGCGGCGCAAGGTGAGCGGGGCCTACCCCAACTTCGCGCAGATCGCGGGCCATGCGTTGTCGAACATCTTTCTGGACGCACTGGCCGTGGACGTGGAGCGCCTGCAGCGCATCAACAACACGCTCGCACTGTTGCCGCCCGAGGCGCTGGCCAATACCAGCCTGCGGCCGATCGAAGTGCTGGTGATCGCGCCCTCGCAGCGCCTGGACGACATCGCCGCCAAGCATGTGAACAGCCTGCCCACGCCCATTCGTGCCTTGTTGCGCGGTGTGGGCGTGACAGGCAAGGGCACCGACACGCGCGGCGCGGCGCTGGCCAGCTACCTGTTGTTTGAGTCGGCTTACACCCGCGAGCTGGTCGCGCTGGGTGTGTCTGACACCATGGCGCGGCGTGACGAGGTGACGGGATTTTTCGGCTGGGAGCGTCGCTCCGAGCGGCGTGGCCCGGTGCCCGACAGCGACTTCCACACCACCGAGCTGGGATGACAAACGACCTGCGGCGCGTGGCGCCAGCAGGTCGTCTTGGGGTGAAGCGAAGCGCGCGGCTTACTTCTTCTCGGCGCTCTTCTTGTCTTCTTTCTTGGCCGCGGCCTTGGCGACGGGTGCACCGGCTTCGAAGCTCGTGCCATTGACCGTGAGGCCTTCTTTCGAGAGCTTGGTGGCGGCGCCTTCCTTGATGCCCTTCACGCGGCTCATCAGGTCGGCCCAGTCCTTGAACTGGCCCTTCTTGCGCTCGTCGAGGATGCGCACCGACACCTTGGTGCCGATGCCCTTGACCGATTCGAGCGCGGCCTGGTCGGCCTTGTTGACATCGACCGCGGCCCACGCGGTGGCGGTCGCAAACAGCATGACGAGCACGCACAGCAGCTTCTTGAACATGATTGAACTCCCTTGAGTGTGTTGTTGTGGGGTGCAGCTGATCCACACCCCGGAACGCACTCTAGCGACGCGCAAGCTGCTTGCCAGCCCCCTTGAGGAAGGCCACCGGACAGGGGGCTTCTTTGGAGTGGGTCAGGCCTTCTGCCGACCCATCCATTCGACGTAGCGCGCCACGCCGGTGGCCACGTCGGCGAAACGGTGTTCGCAGCCGGCCGCTGCCAGGGCGCTCATGTCGGCTTGCGTGTAGCACTGGTACTTGCCCACCAGCGCTTCGGGGAAGTCGAAGTATTCGACCAGGCCTTGTTTCACCAGCTCGGCGAGCGGCAGCGGGGCTTCGCCTTTGAGGGCACGCGAGGCGTTGACCACGGCCACGGCCACATCGTTGAAGGGCTGCGCCCGGCCGGTGCCCAGGTTGAAGAGGCCACTCTGGTCAGGGTGCTGCAAGAACCAGAGGTTGACTGCGACCACGTCGTCCACCGAGATGAAATCGCGCATCTGCTCGCCCTGCGCATAACCGCCGTAGGCGCCGAAGAGCTTCACCTTGCCGGTGTCGCGGAACTGGTTGAAGTTGTGAAACGCCACCGAGGCCATCCGGCCCTTGTGCTGCTCGCGCGGTCCGTAAACGTTGAAATAGCGAAACCCGGCGACTTGTGCGCTCTTGCCGGATTGGGCGGTCGGCAACATGCGCCGCATGACGTTGTCGAACAGCAGCTTGGAGTAGCCGTAGACGTTGAGCGGGTGCTCGAAGGCGGGGTCTTCGCGGAAGGTGTCGCTGCCGCCGTAGGTGGCGGCCGACGACGCGTAGAGCAGCCGTGTGCCCTGCGCCTGGCACGCGTCGAGCAGGTCTTTGGAACACCGGTAGTTGGTGTCGAGCATGTAGCGCCCGTTGTGCTCCATGGTGTCGGAGCAGGCACCCTGGTGCAACACGGCGTCGATGTGGCCAAAGTCGCCGCGTGCAAAGCGCGTGTAGAACTCGGTGTTGTCGGAGTAGTCGCTGATGCGTGCGTGGTACGGGTTGCGGTAGTTGGGGCCGTCGGTGAGGTCGTCGACGGCGATCACGTCGTCGATGCCGATGGAATTCAGTCCGTGGACGATGTTGCTGCCGATCATGCCGGCAGCCCCTGTGACGACAACTTTCATTCGAACAGCTCCTCGAAGGTGAGCGTGGCGTTGCCGAACTTGCCCACCGCGATGCCACC
>NZ_JANOCG010000217.1:0-2158 GCF_031412075.1 Rhizobacter sp. | reverse complement strand
GTAGGCGTCGGACACCACCTCGAAATGCGGGCTGGGCAGGGCGCGCATGTCGTTGAACTGCATCATCGGGGCGTGGGTGCCACGGTCGATGTCGGCCAGCAGGGCCGAGTGCAGCCTGAAGAACTCTTGCACACGGTCTTGCAGGCTGCTCTTGAGCGCCGCTTTGTCGATGACGACGCGAAAGACTTCGATCGCGCGCAGGAAGCAGGCCGTGGCCAGGTCTTCTTTCTTGCGGTAGTAGTAGGTGACGCTGTTGGTCACCAGGCCCACGCTGCTGGCGATGTCGGCCAGGGTGGCCCCCTTCACGCCGTGCAGATTGAACAGGTTGGCGGCGGCGCTGAGGATGGCTTCACGCTTCTCCTGGAAGCGTTGTGTCTGAGCGGGTAGCGTCGCGGACATCGGGTCAGAGGGGGCGGGCTTGCGGGCGGCCATGGGGGAAGGGCCTCGAATTATGCCGCTGAGCCCGCGTGTGGCACGGGCTCGGCTCAGGCCACGGCCGCGCGCTTCGACACTGGCATGCTCACCGGCAACGACCCGTCGTGCAGGTGGCAGGCCACGGCGCGGTCACCGGCCATGTTCCTGAGCTGCGGGTCGAGTGTCTTGCAGATGTCCATGGCTTCGGGGCAACGCGGGTGGAAGCGGCAGCCCGAAGGCGGGCGCAGCGCGCTGGGCACCTCGCCCGTCACCACCACACGCGGGCGCGTCATCGCGATCTCGGGGTCGGCCCCCGGCACGGCCGACATCAGCGCGCGGGTGTAGGGGTGCAGCGGGCGCTGGTAGAGGTCGTCGCGCGCGGCGATCTCGACGATGCGGCCGAGGTACATCACCGCAATGCGGTGGCTGATGTGGCGCACCACCGCCAGGTCGTGCGCGATGAAGAGATACGACAGGCCCAGGCGCTGCTGCAGCTCGACCAGCACGTTGACCACCTGCGCCTGGATCGACACGTCGAGCGCCGACACCGGCTCGTCGCAGATGATGAGGCTGGGCTCAAGTGCGAGCGCGCGGGCGATGGCAATGCGCTGGCGCTGGCCGCCTGAGAACTCATGCGGGTAGCGGTCGGCCATGTCGGGCAAGAGGCCCACGGTCTTGAGCAGCTCGGCCACGCGCGCGCGGCGCTCGGTGGGGGTGCCGATGCGGTAGACGTCGAGCGGCTCGCTGACGATGTCGGCCACCGTCATGCGTGGGTTGAGCGAGCCATACGGGTCTTGGTAGACCATCTGCATGCGGCGGCGAAAGCGCCCGGTGCGCTTGTCTTGCGCGGTGATGTCGTCGCCTTCGAAAAACACCTTGCCGCTGGTGATGTCGAGCATGCGCAGCACGGCCAGGCCGGTGGTCGACTTGCCGCAGCCCGACTCACCCACGAGGCCCAGCGTTTCACCGCGGTTGAGGGTGAACGACACACCGTCGACGGCTTTCACCGCACCGACCTGCTTGCGCAGCACGGCACCGGCGAACACCGGGAAGTGGACCTTCAGGTCTTGGACCCGAAGCAGCGGTTGCTTGTTGTCTGCTTGAGTCATGCGACGCCCCACACCGTTCGGGCTGAGCCTGTCGAAGCCCTGGTGACATGCGAACGGCCCTTCGACAGGCTCAGGGCGAACGGAATACGGAATTCAGGCTGTGACATCGCGCAGGCAGGCCATGATGTGGTTGGGACCGATCGAGCGCAGCTTGGGGCGCTCTTCCGAACATTGCGCAATCGCATTGCGGCAGCGCGGAGCGAAGGCACAGCCCGGCGGCAGGCGCGACAGGTCGGGCGGCGAGCCCTCGATGGGCACGAGGCGCTGCGAGGCGTCGCCGTCGAGCCGCGGCACCGAGGCCAGCAGGCCACGGGTGTAGGGGTGGCTCGGGCGTTTGTAGAGATCGCGTGCCGAGGCCTGCTCGACGATGCGCCCGCCATACATCACCGCCACACGGTCGGCATAACGCGCCACCACGCCGAGGTCGTGGGTGATGAGAATGAGCGCGGCTTGCGTCTCGCGGGTCAGCTCCTTGAGCAGGTCAAGAATCTGCGCCTGCACCGTCACGTCGAGCGCGGTGGTCGGCTCGTCGGCGATGATGAGCCGGGGCTTGCAGGCCAGGGCCATCGCGATCATGGCGCGCTGGCGCTGGCCGCCCGAGTACTGGTGCGGGTAGGCACCGGCCCGCGCGGCGG
>NZ_JANOCG010000216.1:0-5058 GCF_031412075.1 Rhizobacter sp. | reverse complement strand
GTTGAGCACCTGGTCGAGGTGCAGGTAGTCGCCGTAGCTCATGTCCTGGCTGAAGTCGAGCTTGGCGCCTTCTTCGGCGACGATTTTTTCGGTAGGGTTCATGTGACTGCCGCCCGTTGGCTGAAGCGCGGCTCGCGCCACTCGCCGCTGTGCAGCACCTGCGCCAGTTGCTCAACCGCGTCACACACGTCGATGAAGCGGGTGTAGAGCGGGGTGAAGCCGAAGCGCAGGATGTCTGGCGCTCTGAAATCACCGATCACGCCGCGTGCGATCAGCGCCTGCATCATCGGGTAACCGGCGCTGGGGTGGGCAAAGCTCACCTGGCTGCCGCGCTTCGCTGATTCACGCGGCGAAGCCAGTTGCAACCCGGCGCAGCGCGATTCGACCAGCTCGATGAAGAGTTCGGTGAGGGCGATCGACTTGTGGCGCAGGGCGTTCATGTCGGCGGCGAGCACGGTGTCGACACCACATTCGAGCGCGGCCAACGAAATGACCGATGGTGTGCCGCAGAGGTAGCGCGCGATGCCGGGTGCGGGCCGGTAGTCGGGCGTGAACTCGAACGGCGTTGCATGGCCCATCCAACCGGATAAGGGCTGCCAGAAACGATCGGCATGGCGCGGATGTGCCCACACAAAAGCCGGAGCGCCTGGGCCACCGTTGAGGTACTTGTAGCCGCAGCCCACCGCGAAGTCGGCGTTGCTTCCTCGCAGGTCGACCGGCAGGGCGCCCGCGCTGTGCGCCAGGTCCCATACCGTGAGGCCGCCGGCGGCCTGTGCAGCGTGCGTCAGCGCGGCCATATCGTGCAGGCGCCCGGTGCGGTAGTTCACTTGCGTGAGCATCAGCACGGCGAGATCGGCGTTGAGGTGTTGCTCAATGTCGTCGGCTTCGACCAGCACGAGCCGCAAGCCATGCTCTTGCGCCAGGCTCTCGGCGATGTAGAGGTCGGTGGGGAAGTTGCTGCGCTCCGAGACGATGCACTTGCGCGTGGGTGAGTCAGCTTTGACGATGCGCAGCGCGGCGCTCAGCACCTTGAACAGGTTGACCGAAGTGGAGTCGGCCACCACCAGCTCGCCGTCGCCCGCGCCCACCAGCTGGGCGATCTTGTTGCCCACACGTTGGGGCAGGTCGATCCAGCCCGCTGTGTTCCAGCTGCGGATCAGGCCCTCGCCCCACTCTTGCTGCACCACCTGCTGCACACGCGCCGAGGTGCTGCGGGGCAAGACGCCGAGCGAATTGCCATCGAGGTAGATCACGCCCTCGGGCAGGGTGAATTGAACACGCAGTGACGCCAATGGGTCTTTCGCATCGAGCGCGAGGCAGTCTTGGCGGGTGGTGGCTTGGGGCGAAGTCATCACAACTCCCGCAGCACGGCGCGCACCGGCGAGGCGCAGGCCTGCATCAGTTTGAGGGGCAGGGCGATCAGCTCGTAGTCACCGGCCGGCACGCTGTCGAGCACCAGGTTTTCGAGCACGCGCAGATGGTGCTTCAACAGTTGCTGGTGGCTGTCGAGCGTCTTGCTGTCGGCGGGGTCGACCGATTGGCTGTCGATGCCAACCAGGCGCACGCCCAGGCTGGCCAACCAGGTGAGGGTCTCGGGCGCAAAGGCGCTGAACTCGCTTGACCAGGTGGTGGGCGCTTTGTCGCAGCTGCGCACCAGCACGCGTGGCGGCAGGTCGCTGGCCGCGTGCGCCAGGTCAGCGACCTGGATCAGTCGCGCCGGGCCGATGGCATGGATGACGCGGCAAGGGCCCAGGTAAGGCGCGAGGTCGACCTCACCGATGGCCGGTGCGTTGTCGGCGTAGTGCAGTGGCGCATCGGCATGGGCGCCGATGTGCGGTGACATCGTGATGGCCGTCAGGTTGACCGGGCAGCCGGGGCCGATGCGTGCCGTCCACTGCTGCGAATAGGCCTGGTCGCCGGGGAACAGCGGCGAATCGGGGGCGATCGGGGGGGAGATGTCCCAGACACGTTTCATGGCTCACTCCTTCGTGCGCGTTGAAGCGCGCACCACGGTCACGCTGCAGTCAGACTGAGCCGTGACCTGGGTCGACACGCTGCCGAGATAACGGCGCAGGCCGCCGCTGCTGCGTGCGCCCATCACGATGTGGTCGACCTGGTTCTTGCGCGCGTAGTCGACGATGGCATTGGCGGCATCGGGCGCTTCGAGCACGTGGAAGGTCACACGGCCGGCCTGCGTTTCTGTCGGCAGCTTGAGCGACTGCATCAAGGGCCGCGCCCAGTGCTTGAGTTGCACCAGCAGGTTCACGTGCTTGCTGCTGCCGTCGGGCTCCATCAGCTCGTCCAGGCCGATGCGGTTGACCTTCATCACGGCCAGGCAGGCCAGGCGTGCGCCGGGTTCTGTTTGCAGCAGCCGCTCGGCGGTCAGGCGCAAGGTGTCGAGCAGCTCGCGCTCGGCGTTGGCCACGTCGACCGCCACCAGCAGGATCGGGCTGCGCGCCAGCTGGCTGGTGGCACTGGCACGCGCCGACGGCTCGGCACCCATGGCAGAGAACCAGCGGCTCAGCACCTTCATCTTGCCGCTGCGCGCGCGGCGTGCAGCGCGTTCGGTCAGCACCACCTGGTCGGGGTTTTGCAGCTCGAAGGCGAGTTGCGCGCCGGTCTGCTGGCGTTTGTCGGGCTGCGGCTCCACAGCCTGCAAGACGATCTCTTGCAGCCAAGGCGGGCAGTCGGGCCGCAGCGTGATCGGTGGTACCGGATCGCGGTACAGGCGCTCGCGCAGGCCACGCACGCTGTCGGGTGAGCCGAAAGGGCGCTCGCCCGTGGTGAGGTGATAGAGCATCACGCCGAGCGCGAACAGGTCGCTGCGCGGGTCGTTGCGCACGAACTGCACCTGCTCCGGCGACATGTACGGCGCGGTGCCCATCGGCAGCTCGAACTCTTCGTCCAGCAGGTCGGGCAGGTGGTCGTGGCGCGACAGGCCGAAGTCGACCAGCACCGCCTCACCGCTCTCGCGGAACATGATGTTGCTCGGCTTCACGTCCAGGTGCACCAGGTGCTGGCGGTGCAGCTCGTGCAGCGCGGTGGCCACGCGCGTGCCGATGTCGACCACTTCAGCGATGGGCAGGGGCGCGGCGTCGAGCTGCTTGCGCAGCGATTCGCCGCCGATGCGCTCCATCACGATGTAGGGCTGGCGGGTGATGTCGCCCCTGGCCACAAAGCGCGGCACGTGCACGCCGGTGAGGCGCGGCAGGATCATCTGCTCGACCTCGAAGCCGACGATGCTCGCCGGGTTTTCGCCGCCGAGGATGCGCGGCACTTTCATGATGAGCGGCAACTCGGGCTCGGTGCCGTCGAGCGCCGTGACCTGCCACAGCTGGGCCATGCCGCCCTGGTGCAGGTGCTTGTCGAGCCGGAATCCGTCGACCACCTGGCCGGCCTGCAGCGGGCGCAGCGGGTGCGTGAGCGGCGCCGCCGCCGCGAAGGTCGCGGTGTCGCTCCCGGTGGTGCCGAGTTCAGCCGCCATCTTGCAGGCGCTGCGCCAGCCGCTGTGGCAGCCCGGCTGCGCGCACCTTGGCGGCAGCGGTGTCGTGGTCGTAGGGCACGCGGTGGAAGGTGAGGTCGCCGCTGCCGGTGTCGTACATGGCGTAGCAGGCGGCAGGGTTGTTGTCGCGGGGCTGGCCGGCCGAGCCGGGGATCACCAGCCACTGGCGTTGGGGTGAAAGCGGAATGGGCACATCGGGAACCGGCAAAAACTCGCCCACCTTGCCTGTGTTGGCCAGGTGGTAAAGCCGGGGCTCGTGCACATGGCCGCAAAAGGTGATGCGGCAGGCGGTTGCCTGCATGCTGCGAACCGCGTCGGACCGGGCATGGATGTAGGCCCAGTCGGGGGGCGCGAAGGCGTTGGCGTGAACGAAGAGCCGGGTGTCGTCGATCACGGTCAGCGGCAGCGTGGCCAGGAAGTCGAGCTGCTCGGCATCCAGCTGCTCGTGCGTCCAGGCGACCACCTG
Source organism: Rhizobacter sp. (assembly GCF_031412075.1). Classification (GTDB taxonomy): domain Bacteria; phylum Pseudomonadota; class Gammaproteobacteria; order Burkholderiales; family Burkholderiaceae_C; genus Rhizobacter. The sequence continues at coordinate 1,090 of NZ_JANOCG010000216.1, read as the reverse complement.
GCGCGCATCCTCCACCATGCTCGGCTGAGCGCCCATCACGGCGGCGGCGTCGTGGTTGCCCTTGATGGCCACCGCGCCTCTCGCCACGTGCTCGCGAATGCAGTCGACCACCCAGCCCGGGTCGGCGCCATAGCCGACGAAGTCACCCAGAAACGCGTACCGCTCGGCGCCCTGTGTTTGCGCGTGATCCAGCACCGCTTCGACGGCCTCGCGGTTGGCATGCAGGTCGGTGACGAGGGCGAGTTTCATGGCGCCTCGGGCAAGGCTGGATCAGCCGATGCGGCCAAGCAGCAGGAATTCCATCAAAGCCTTCTGAACGTGCATGCGGTTTTCGGCTTCATCCCACACCACCGATTGAGGCCCGTCAATCACTTCGGCCTCGACCTCTTCGCCCCGGTGCGCGGGCAGGCAGTGCATGAAGAGTGCATCAGGCTGCGCAGCGGCCATCATCTCGCGGTCGACACACCAGTCGGCAAAGGCCTTCATGCGCTCGGCGTTTTCGGCCTCGAAGCCCATGCTTGTCCACACGTCGGTGGTGACCAGGTGGGCGCCACGGCAGGCGTCGAGCGGGTTCTTGAACACCTTCACGCACGAGGTGTTGGACACCCCGGCCACGCGGGCGTCGATCTCATAGCCGGTGGGTGTGCTGACGTGCAGGGTGAAGCCCAGGATGTCGGCCGCCTGCAGCCAGGTGTTGGCCATGTTGTTGCCGTCGCCCACCCAGGCCACCACCTTGCCGGCGATCGAGCCGCGGTGTTCGATGTAGGTGAAAACATCGGCCAGGATCTGGCAGGGGTGGTACTCGTTGGTCAAACCATTGATCACCGGCACGCGCGAGTTGGCCGCGAAGCCTTCGATCTTGGTCTGCTCGTAGGTGCGGATCATCACCAGGTCGACCATGCGGCTGATCACGCGGGCACTGTCTTCGACCGGCTCGGAGCGGCCGAGCTGGCTGTCGCCGGTGGTGAGGTTCACCACCGAGCCGCCCATCTGGTACATGCCGGCCTCGAAGCTCACGCGGGTGCGTGTGCTGGCCTTCTCGAAGATCATCGCCAGCGTGCGGTCGACCAGCGGCGTGTACTTCTCATAG
>NZ_JANOCG010000215.1:0-34421 GCF_031412075.1 Rhizobacter sp. | reverse complement strand
CCGGGGCGGGGCGCGGCCTGCGCACCCCACCCATGGACTAGCTATTTCGGCCGGGTACCAGGGCGCTGCCTTCTTGGTGACGTCATGGCACCAACGTAACGTCACCCCATCACCAAAAGGGTGACTTCGGGCTGGTGTCTTGGAGCCATTTATCAAACGTTTCGTTGGAGGGACAAAACCGTGGATGTGGATCTGTTCATCAAAAAAATGCCGCATGTGGTCAAGGAATTGATCAGCCGTGAGGCTTTCGACAACCGCCGTTCGATCAACCAGGAGGCGATCGCATTGCTCGAAGAAGCGCTGGTCAACCGTGTGGGCTCGGCTGGCACCAAGCGCAAGCAGATGGAGGCCCTGCTGACCGACGCCGTCGGTGCGAACGCTCACGCGTCCTTCAACCACTCTCAACCTTAGGAACTCACATGCTGAACATCAACCTCAAGAGCGGCCTGGCGGCTGTCGCCGCCGCCACTCTGCTGTGCGCGCCGGTTCAAGCCAGCGCCGCACTGGCGCCCGTCGACGTGCCCGGCACCACCGCGACCACCGCGACCACCGACTACCTCGCACAAGCGATGCGACATGCCTTGGCCATCAACCCGCCCACACTGGCCGACACCGCAAGCTGGTTTGCGCTGCCCGCCTCGGCGATGCAGTCGCCGTTGTCGGTCAAGCTGCGCGCGAGTTCCGACCTCGCGCTGTGGCACCTGGTGGCCACCGTTCACGCACAGCAGCAGAACAAGACCTTCGACCTGGTCGACGCCGGCGCCAAGACCGTGTGGAAGCTCGAGTACGACAAGGTCTCTGCCGTGCCGCTGCCTGGCGTGGTGTGGCTCTTCGTGATGGGCTTGCTCGGCATCGCGGGCACGCGCCTCAAGGGCAAGCACGCAAAGCCGTTCGGCATGACGTCCGCTGCGGCCTGAGGTGTCGGTACACGTGCGCCCGGCTCGAACCGAGCGTGGCTTCACCTACCTCGGGCTGCTTTTCATCATCAGCGTGCTGGGGCTGACGGCCGCCATGGCCAGCGTGGTGTGGAGCACCGTGCAGCGCCGTGAGAACGAGAAGCAGCTCGTGTTCGCGGGGCGCCAGTTCCAGACGGCAATCGAACGCTACGGTCAACGCGCGCAGGGCAGCCACCTGCGCTTCCCGCGCGAGCTGGATGACCTGCTGCGCGACCCCCGCGCCTTGAACATGCAGCGCTTCCTGCGCCAGATCTATGTCGACCCGATCACCGGCGAACGGCAGTGGGGTCTGGTGCGGCTGGCCGATGGCAGCATCGTCGGCGTGCACAGCTTGTCGACACGCGCGCCCCTGCGGAGCAGCTTGTCTGCCGTGGCAGGTACGCGCGGTGGCGACGTGGCGGCCGAAACCTACCGAGACTGGCGATTCATCGCGCCGAGCGCAGAGGCCTTGTTGATGTCTGGGCCGGGGCCGGCTGCGTCTGCGCCCCCACAACCCAGCCCCCAATAGCCGGGCACCCTCGAAGAACTGTCATCTTGCGCCGCAAGAATCGACGGGCTTGGGTCAGGCCGTTGTTGCGGCCGCGGCTCGCCCGACCTTTGCCGTCGTCTTTCTGATGTCTGCCGCTTCATGCCTTCGATCCCTGTTCTGCACGCCCCTCGTTTTCACGCGCGACTGACCTGGCTTTTGTTTGTGGGCCTCGTGCTGGTGCTGCTGTCGTTGCCCACGTGGGCGCAGACAGCCGCACAGGCCGAAGCGCCGGCGGCGCGCTTCGACATCTTCGAGTACCGCGTGGAAGGCAACACCGTGCTGCCGGCCGACCGCATCGAGCGTGCGGTCTACCCCTTCCTCGGCGAGAAGCGCACGGTCGCCGATGTGGAAGCCGCGCGGCTCGCGCTGGAAACGGCCTACCGCGACGCGGGTTACGGCACCGTGCTGGTCGACATACCCGAGCAGCGTGTCAACGTGGGCGTGGTCGTACTGCAAGTGGTGCAGGCCCCGGTGTCGCGGCTGCGCGTGATCGGCGCCAAGTACTACTCGCAGGGCCACATTCTCGACAAGGTGCCGGCGCTGGCCGAAGGCGCCACGCCCAACTTCAAGCAGGTGACCGAGCAGCTCGCCACCGTCAACCGTTCGGGCGACCGGCGTGTGACGCCGCTGCTGCGCCCCGGCAAGCTGCCGGGCACCACCGAAGTCGACCTGTCGGTCGAAGACCAGCTGCCGCTGCACGGCAGCCTGGAGCTGAACAACAAGCACGGGGCCGACACCACGGCCACACGTTTGCAAGGCTCCTTGCGCTACGACAACCTGTGGCAGCGCGAGCACAGCCTGGGTGTGCAGGTGCAGGTGTCGCCTGAAGACCTGGACGAGGTGCGCGTCGTCTCCGGCTCGTACTCGGTGCCGGCAGGCACGGGCTTGTGGGTGGCCTCGGCCATTCGTTCCGAGAGCAACACGCGGGTGCGCTTGAACGACATCCAGGTGGTGGGCCGGGGCAAAATCTACAGCCTGCGCCGCATCTTCGTCGACAGCAGCGAAACCTTCACCCAGTCGCTGACGCTCGGCGCCGACTACAAAGACATGCTGGGCATCGTCTACAAGCTAGACGCCAACGGCAGACTGGTCGCCGGCATTTCCTGCTCCGGTGAAACGCTCTGCACCCCCGTTCGCTACCTGCCGCTGAGCGCCATCTACTCGGCCACGCTGCCCGACAAACAAGGCGCCTGGCAGGCCGGTGGCGGCGTCGTGTTCGCGCTGCGCGGCTTGTTCAGCAAGCAGTCGGAGTTCGGCGAAAAACGCTATCTCGCCCAGAGCAACTTCTCGGTGCTCAAGCTCGACCTCTCGCGCACGCAAAAACTGCCGCGCGACCTGGTGCTGTTCGGCAAGCTCGAAGGCCAGGTGTCCAGCCAGCCGCTCATCAGCGACGAGCAGTTCGTGGCCGGCGGTGTGGACAGTGTGCGTGGCTACCTCGAGTCCAGCGCCGTGGGCGACCGTGCCTTGAGGGCGTCGTTCGAGTTGCGCTCGCCCAACTTTTTTGCTGACAGCAAGGGCCTCATCGCCGACCTGCGGGCCCACACGTTCTTCGAAGGTGCCGGCCTATGGCTGAAGTCGCCGCTGCCCGAGCAAGATTTTCGTTCGGGCCTGCTGAGCACCGGCTTCGGTGTGCGCCTGCGGACGCAAAAGCACGCCAGCGTCGCGCTCGATGTCGGCTGGCCACTGCGCGACGCCGGTACCACTGAAAAAGGCTCGCCGCGTGTGCACCTGAGCGGCATGCTCGAGTTCTAGGCCATGGCCAAGGTTCGAACCCCGGCGCGTGTGCCCGCCCCGCTGCATTTCCCGCGCGCGGCTGTCGACCCGATGTCTCTGCTGCTGCAAGCCCAGCAGTTGATGGCCGCCGGGCAACATGACCGCGCGATCACCTTGATCCGGCCGGTGCTCGATCACCCACACCTGCAGCCTGAAGCAAACTACCTGCTGGGCCGGGCGCTGAAGGCGGGCGGTGACATGAACGGTGCCGAGGCTGCCTATCGCCATGCATTGGCGCTTCGGCCCGGTTACGTGGAGGCATTGGTCAGCCTGGGCATCGTGATGAAGATGCGCGGCGATGTCGAGGCCGCCATCGCCCTGTACGACCAGGCGTTGGGCCTCGACCCCTCGTTCGCGCCCGCACACGCCAACCGCGCCGCTGCCATGGCGCTTCGCGCGGCGCTGGCTGCCGAAAACCCGCTCGACGAAATTCCCAGCGACGAAGTGATCGAGGCGCAGGCCCGTGCCGTGAACCTGGCGCCTGGCAATGCCGTGATGCTGCGCAACCATGGGGTGATGCTCATGCGGGCGAGGCGCCGCCTTGAAGCCGCGCAGGCCTTCAACCAGGCGCTCACCGTGGATCCGAGCGACGTCGACGCCTGCATTCACATGGGCGTTTGTTTGCGCGCCCTGGGCGACAACAAACTCGCGATCGGCTTGTACGAGAAGTGGTTGGGCATCAACGCGCCCAGCGCACCCGTCATGCGCGCCCTGGCCGGCCTGCTCACCCGCGAGGGCCAGGTCGACGTGGCGCGCGCCTGGGCTGAAAAAGCCATCGCTGTGGACCCGGATCCTTATGCGCTGATCCAGCTGGGCAGCACCCTGATGCAGTCACGACGCCTGGACGAGGCGCTGGCGCATTGCCACCGGGCCGTCGAACTCTCAGGCGGGCGTGCCGACATCTACCCGACCCTGCTGCTGGGCCTGACCTACCTGCACGACGACCCGCAACCCATCTTCGACGCCCACGAGGCGTTTGGCCGCCAGATCAAACCTGCCGCAACACCGCGCCCGCCCTGGAGGCCACTCGCGCCCGGTGAGCGCCTGAAGGTGGGCTACGTGTCGGGCGACTTTGTGCGCCACTCGGTGTCGTTCTTCATCGGCGCCTTGCTCGAGCGGCACGACAAAAGCCGCTTCGAGGTCACCTGCTATCACAACGTCGGGTGGGGCGACGCCGTCTCCCAGCGTCTGCGCTCCTATGGGCACCAGTGGGTTGAATGTGATGGCATGTCAGACGAACTCTTGCGCCGCCGCATCGAGGCCGATGGCATTCACATCCTGGTCGACCTGTCGGGCCACACCCTGCATTCGCGCATCTTCACCTTCGGCCTGGGTGCGGCGCCGGTGCAGATCAGCTACCTTGGCTACCCCACGGTCAGCGGCGTGCCGGCCGTCGACTACCGGATCACCGATGCCGTGATCGACCCGGGCGACATGCCGCCACTGGCGTCAGAGCGGCCGCTGTGCCTGCCGCGCTCGATGTTCTGTTACCGCCCGGACGAACAACCGCCGCTGGCACCGCCGCCCGTGTTGAAGGCCGGCCACATCACCTTCGGCTCGTTCAACAACATCGCCAAGGTCACCGACCACACGCTTGACCTGTGGGCGCAGGCCATGAACGCCGTGCCGCAATCGCGCTTGTTGCTCAAGTCGTCGTCGATGGCGCAGACCTCCAACCGCGAGAACATCGAGCGGTTCATGCGCGCGCGCGGCATCGCCGCAGACCGGCTCAGCCTGCAGCCCTGGATCGCCAGCAAGAGCAGCCACTTGGAGCTCTACAACCAGGTTGACGTTGCGCTCGATCCCTTTCCCTACAACGGCGCCACCACCACCTGCGAGGCGCTGTGGATGGGCGTGCCCGTGGTCACGCGGCGGGGGCGCACGCACACCTCGCGCATGGGGGCGTCGCTGCTCGGCGCCATCGGTCGCGACGACTGGGTGGCCGATGACGACGCGGCTTATGTGGCCACCATCTTGCGCGTGGCAGCCGATGTGGATGGCCTGGCGCGCTGGCGCTCGCAGGCGCGCGAACGGCTCGCCGAAAGTGCCCTCTTCGACGAGCCCGGCTTCGTGCGTGACTTCGAGGCCGCGCTGCAGCAGGCGTGGGCCTTGGCCGCCACGGCCTAGTCCGAACGCATCACCCCGGGAGCGCTTGTGCGCACATCGGGCGTCACCCAGCGTCGATAAATTCACATGAAGTTCGTTGTGAACGTCCATCTCGGTGCGCAGGGCTAGGCTGAAGTAGCCATCAGTGGGTGCACACGGAACATGGCCACGACACAGGGGACTTCTAGAGTCGCGGCTGTCGGAAGGTTCCCGCCCTAGGGAGGCACGCCGATGCGGTCTGGTCTCGATGGTTGTCGATAGCCCGCTCTCACTGTGGGTTGTCACGGCGGATCGCGACAAGGGCTGTGCAACTTGCGCTATTTCATTTTCAACCCAGGAGAGAACTCAGTATGAAACTTAACCTCAAGATGATCGCCGCCGCTGTGGCCATGGTGTCGGCAACGGGCCTCGCCCACGCCGACCTGACCGCCCCGACGACTGGCAACGGCAGCTTGTCGCTGTTCGCCTTCAACACCGTGACCCGCGACTACTACCTTCGCGACCTCGGCTTCCTGATGAACGACTTCCTGCCCAGCAGCGTGACCTCGCTGTCAGGCAACGGTGGCGGCACCGGCACGCGCACGCCTGAGGCTGGCCTGTTGCTGAACTCTGGCAACACCCCCAACTTTGCCGATGTGTCGTTCACCACCTGGTTGGGCACCCAAAACGTGGCCGACATCCGTTGGGCCGTTTCCGCTGGTGACTCCACCGGTACCTCGACTGCCACCAACGTGCCGCGCGCAATCACGTCGTCGGCTGTGGACCTGAATCCCACCAACCAGCTGATGACGAGCTACTCGTCGAGCGGCAACGCAGGCGGTCTGGCCGGCTTCTTTGGCAGCGCGACCTTGTCAGTGACCGGCCCGGGCGCTCCGGCAGCCTTTGACACCAACTTTGGTCTGGGCGGCGCGAGCTTGGCTTCCCTCGACCAGAGCGTTGGCTTGTTCTACTTCGCCCGCACGGCCGGCACCAGCGCCAACGCCATTGCAGCCACCAAGGTGCAGTACGGCAACAGCACCGGTTTCGCCACCGTCACGCTCGAAGCCGACGGCGACTTCGTCTACAACCTGGCCGGTGCTCCCGTGTCGGAAGTGCCGATCCCTGCCGCTGCCTGGTTGCTGGGCAGTGGCCTGTTTGGCCTGGTGGGCATGGCCCGCCGCCGCAAGGCTGCCGCACAAGCCTAAGCAGGCCTGCGGCGGGCCTTCACAGCCCGTTCAACAGCGTTTCCAACCCAACCCGATGCAGCAGCCGCTGCGCCGGGTGGGGTTTGGTTTTGCCGAAATTTGATCGACTCCCGAATTTCCTCAAGGACACACCATGAAACTCAGCAAAATTTCCCTCGGCGTTGCCGCCGCCTGCGGCATCCTGTCGGCCCCGGCCCACGCCCTGCTGGCCAGCGCCTACACCAACGCCCCCAGCTGGCCCGCTCCCATCAGCCTGGCCACCCCCGGCGGCGAGTTCGTCGGCGACACCATGAACATTCGCGTCTCCGGCGCCACCGCGCAAGACCCGGGTCTGCTGGCCTCGGCCACCCGCTACTGCGCGGCCGGCACGATGACCCGCTACTCGATCTCGAACAACTTCGTCTACTTCTGCACCGCCAACCTGGCCCGCATCACGCCGCGTGCCGGCGCGACCAAGATCGCCTTCTACAAGTACTCCGTCGGTGGCTCGGGCGCTGGCGTGGCCCCGGTCAACGGTGGCACGGTGGCCACCCCCACGGCCGCTTCGCTGATCAGCACCCCCTTCCTCGACCTGGCCAAGCTCGCCACCTCGTGCGCTCCTGGCGCTTCGTCGGTGGTTGACGTTGACGGCGCAGGCCCGCTGTCGAGCTTCCAAGACTTCACCTGCGCCGGCGCCAGCAGCTCGCTCGTGACCAACGCCGTCAGCTACATCGGCGTGTCGGACGTCGAGCCGCAGTTCTTCGGCACACCTGCCAGCTACAGCCGTTTGCAAGCGCAAGCCCTGGCCACCGTGATCTTCGGCGTGCCAGTCACACGGAACATCTACGAAGCTCTGCAAGCCGCACAAGGCATTCCGGTCGGTGGCATCACCGAAGCCGACATGCCTTCGCTCACACAAGGCCAGATCACTTCAATGTTCACCCAGGTCGGCCAGAGCTGGTCGGGCCTGACCGGCGCGACCGTCGGTGACGACCTGGTCTATGTGGCCCGCCGCGCCGACTCGTCGGGCACGCAAAAGACCTTTGAAGCACTGGTCGCCCGCACCGGCAACGGTACGCTCGGCGGCCGTGAGTGCCAAGCCGGCGTGGACCCGTTCGTCGCTGGCCCGGCCGCCTTGGACAACGCCGCTGCCAACAGCCTGTGCACTGCCGACAACCTAGTGGTCAACGCCAGCGGCAGCAACCAAGTCCTGACCTGCATGAACGCGCACCACAACGGTGGCCGGGGAGCGATCGGAACCATCTCGACAGAGTTCAAGACCACCGCTGGCGGCCTGATCCGTTTTGTCAAGATCAACGGTCTGGCTCCGACGCACGCCAACGTGGCGCGTGGTGCTTACACGCAGTACACCGACGCATCGCTGAACACCCGCATCGGCGCCACCCTGCCGACGGCCAGCGCCGCCGGTTATTCGGCCTTCCTGACCACGCTGAAGTCTGACTTCTCCGACCCAGCCGTGATCGCCGTGATCAACGGCGGCAACCAGCCTTTCGGCGCCTCGGGCCTTATGGCTCTCGACGTGCTGGAAACCACCGTGCCGGTGGCTGACTATTCCGGCGCACAAGGCCGCAACCCCTGGTCGCGTCTGGTCGGCGGTACCGACCTGAACAACTGCCAGCCGGGCAAGGCAGCAGCGTTCTAAGAAGAAGTTTCTTCATGACCGCTTCTAGCAGCGGTCGCTTCAACTGAAGCATTGAGCCGGCGTCTCGCAAGAGCGCCGGCTCTTTTCGTTGGCATTTCGTCATTCCCGCTTGCGCGCACTGCTGCGCGAGGAAACCGCACTGTTTGAGTCGCCATTCCCGCGTAGGCGGGAATCCAGAATGGCGGCGACGTACGGTTTCTCGATGCGGGGGGTTATGCCTGCATGCTGGGTTCCCGCCTGCGCGGGAATGACGGAGTGCTTTTGCACGCGATGCCTTGAGTCTTTGCGGCAGGCACGCATCGTGAACCGAAGCCACCTGCGGCTTTTCTCCAGTTGACCCAGCTTTCCCCGGACAGCAGTGCGCCTGCACGGGAATGAAGACCTCGGCTCAACTGAGCGCAACGCTGAACGCCTCTGGCGCTTGCCCCGCCCGCGCACGTTCCACCATCTGCCAGTAAGCAGCCTCCAGGTGGCTCACATAGCGCGGTGTGTCGTAGAGCGGTGCCTGTGGCAGATTGGTGGCCAGGCGTTCACGAAGGCCGCCCAAGAGGCCGGGCTCGGTGGCCAGGCGCAAGGCAAGCGCCTCATAGGCCTCGAACGAATCCGTCACCAGCTCAGGCAACCCGACCGCGCGCAACAAGCTCGCGCCCACGCGGCTCGGGAAGGTGGGGCCGGTGCAGGTGAGCACCGGCAGGCCGGCCCACAGGGCATCGCTGCCGGTGGTGTGCGCGTTGTAGGGCCAGCTGTCGAGAAACAGGTCGGCCAGGCGCATGCGGGCCAGGTGCTGCGCGTGGCCCAGCGGGCCGGCGAAGACCAGGCGCTCGCCGTCTACTCCGCGTGCGGCGGCCTCGCGCCGCAGGTTGTCTTGCGCTTCGGGCACGTTGCTGTAGAGCATCAACACGCTGCCGGGCACACGCTGCAACAGGCGCATCCACACATCGAACATGGCGGGTGTGATCTTGTAGACGTTGTTCATGCAGCAGAACACGAAGCCGTCATCGGGCAGGCCGACCTCGCTGCGGGTGTTTGGCGTATCGGCGACCACACGCTGGGAGTCGTTGGGCTGGTAGGAGTGCGGCAGGGTGACCACCTTCTCCGTGTAGAAGTGGTGTTCGTCGCGCGGGATCACCACCTCGTCGGCGATCAGGTAGTCGATGTGCGTGGCGCCGGTCGTGCCGGGGAAGCCGAGGTAGTTGACCTGGATGGCCGCAGGCCGCAAGGCAAACAGGTGCGAGCGCGCGCGCCCGAAGTGGCCGTTGAGGTTGACGAGGATGTCGATGCCACGCGCGCGAATGGCGGCTGCCGCATCGAGGTTGCCGAGTGATGCGATGGGCACGATTTCCGTCACCGCACGCTCGATGCGCTGGCGCAGCTCGCTGCCGTCGCCCCAGCCGTTGTCGAAGGCGTAGACGTCGGAACGCTCGCGGTCGTGGCGCTCCAGCACCTCGGTCAGCAAGACCGAGGTGGCCTGGTTGCGGAACTCGCCCGACACATAGCCGATGCGGATCTTGGGGCCGGTGCCGAGCTTGGCTGGCGCCAGCATCGGCGAGCGGTCGGGGTGGTAGGTGGCGGAAAACTGCTGCGCTGCTTTCAGCAGCAGGCCCGGTGAGGTGCAGTAGCCCTGCAGGCCGAACGGTTCGGCGGCCAGCTGCCCGGCGGCCAAGGCGTGCTCGACTCGCTGCTGCAGGTGGTCGAGCGCGGTCCAGTCGGCCGTGAGCATCTTGCAATGCATCAGCCGGCCCGCCGCGAGCGGCTGGTCGGACTTTAGTTGCAGCAGGCGTTCGAACACCAGGGCCGCGTCTTCGTAGCGCCGCTGGTCTTGCAAGACGATGCCGAACTTTTCGATCACGTCACAGCGTGTCGGGTCGATCTGCAAGGCCTGCTGGAAGCTGGCCTCGGCTGCCTCAGGCCCTTTCAGGGCGTTTTGCACCATGCCCAATGCTGCCCAGGCGTCGGCAGCGCCGGGGTGCTGTTGCACTGCGCGCTCAAAACAGGCCAGGGCGTCTTCGGCCCGTCCCTGTTCGTCGAGCACGGTGCCCTGGTGCAGCAGCACCATCAGCCGGTACTCGGCGTTGGCCGGGTCGAGCTCGGCGGCGCGGGCAAAGTGGCTGGCCGCCTCTTCGTGGAGGCCTTGCTGGCGCAGCGCACGGGCGCGGTCCACATGCTGCTGCGCTGGCGCCGCGGCGGGCAGGGTGCGGGTGAGGGAGGTCGATAAGGCGATGCGGGGGGTGTTCATGTCGGTTCGGCGGCTGTGTCGACCGCACTTATAGACAGGCCGCGAGTCGCCGCCATGACAACCACCGCGAGCGGCTCGTTTGGAGCAGGGCCTTCTCGTCGAACTGTCATACGTCGTTCCGAGAATGCTTCGTCAAGCTGCGAGTCACGAACCCGCGGTTTCAACCTGCCTGGCTCCGCCCTCCCATGAAGAACAAACGCCCCGCCCGCGCACGCCGTGCGTCCCCCGTCCGCAGCGAAGCCTGGCACCAGAGCAGTTGCAGCCTGTTGGTGCTGGCAAGCCTGGGCCTCATCAGCTTCGCGTTGCCGCACGACGCGCTGGCGCAGCGGGTGATCGCGCCGGGCACCTTACCCGTGCTGCGGGGCGTGGTGGCCAACAGCGGGAACGCGATCATCACGTCGTCGGTGCCCGGCGCGGCGCGGTCTCAGTTGACCATTGACCAGACCACGCCGCGCGCCATCATCAACTGGCGTTCGTTCGACATTGGCAGCGATGCCGAAGTGCTGTTTCGCCACCACACGGGCGCTGCGGCCTCCACGCTGAATCGCATCTTCGACGCCAACCCCAGTTTGATACAGGGCGTCTTGCGCAGCGAAGGCGCGACGGCGGGTTCGCGCGGCGGGCAGATCATCCTGATCAACCAGAACGGCATCGTCTTCGGCCGTGGTGCGCAGGTGAACACCTCTCTGGTGGCGTCAACGTTGAATCTTTCCAACGAGCGTTTTCTGTCGGGAGCGCTCAGTTCCGGGGCATTGGCCTCGCCCGCATTCGAGGGCGGCTACAACCCCGACCCCGATCTGGCCAACGGAACCACCCTTCAGATTCCCCTCGGCGGCCAGCGCACTGGCGACGTCGTGATCCACGGCCCCGACGCGAACGGCCATGGCGCCCCGGTGCTGCAGGCCAACCCTGGCGGGTCGATCATGATCTTTGCGCCCCGCATCGACAACCAGGGCGGCGTCATCCAGGCGCCCGATGGCCAGGTGATATTGGCGGCCGGCAGCAAGGCGTACCTGTCGATCAACCCCGACGAGAACGACATCACGCTGCGCGGTTACGTGGTCGAGGTCGAAGCCTCGCCCGACGGTCCGGGGCTCAACCTGACCAGCCTGATCCGCAACAGCGGCAACATCAGCGCCGACCGTGGCAACGTGACGTTGGCCGCGTTGGCCGTCAACCAGGAGGGCCGCGTTTCGGCCAAGACGGCGCTGCAGGCCAATGGCTCGATCTACCTCAAGGCGCATACCAAGGACCAGGCCCAGTCGGGCAGGGTCGACTTCAAGGCGGGCAGCGTGACCGAGGTGACGCCCGACGCGGCTGATACCACCACCGCGCCCGACAGCCAGGCCTACCTGCCCAACCGCGGTGTGATCGACGTGGCCGGGCGCACCATCGAAAACCACGGCACCGTGCGCGTGCCCGGCGGCCTGATCAAGCTCACCGCCAGCAGCCTCACCGAACCCGACAACGCGCGCGTCTACTTGGGTGCGGGCAGCGAGACCAGCGTGGCCGGGGCCTGGGCCAACGTGGACTTCGGCAAGAACCTGCAGACCTTCCGCGTCACCTCGAACGAGCTGAAAAACTCGCCCGACCAGAAGACCGGCGTCTTGCGCGGTGCCGTGGTCACGGTCGACCTGCGGCAAGACAACAACATTCTCGAACTCACCGGCTACCGCGGCCTGGTGGCGCGCACGGTGGCCGAAAAGGCTGCGATGGGCGGCGAGCTCAACATCAGCTCGACCGGCTCGGTGGTTCAGCGCAGCGGCGCGCTGATCGACGCATCGGGCGGCGGCTACCGCTACAACGGCGGCACGGTCAACACCTCGCGCCTGCTCGGCAGCGACGGCAAGCTTTACGACATCGCCACCGCGCCCGAGCAGCTTCGCTACACGCAGCTGCTCGACAACTACCAGCGTGTCGACACGCGCTGGGGCCAGACCACCAACATCGCCAACCCGCTCGGCACGGTGGGCAGCTACCAGGCCGCCCATGTGGAGGGCAAGGCCGGCGGGCTGGTGACCATCACCTCGAAGGCCGGGCTGGTGCTCGACGGCACCCTCAAGGGCGGCGTGACCGTGGGCGCGCGCCAGATGGCCACTGCACCGCGTGGCGCCACCTTGCAGATCGGCCAGGTGGAGTCGGCCGTGCCCAACAGGCTGGTCGATGGCCAGCGCATTGGCAACATCACCTTTCAGCAGCAGGCTTCCGACACACTGGGCGCGGGCTTCCTTTCCGAAACACCGCTCACCGCCGCGCAGCGCGACTCGTTCACGCTGGGCGCGTCACAGGTGTTTGGCGCGGCCGTGCAGACGGCAAACGGGCGCACCGAAACCGGCTTCGGCACGGTGGAACTCAACTCGAACGGCCGCATCGTGCTGCCAGCCGACGTAGCCATCAACGCCGACGGGGGTGGCGCCTCGCTGGTGCTGCGCTCGCGGCAGACCGACATCGCAGGCGACATCCGCCTGCCCAGCGGCAGCTTGCTGCTGGCGGCGGTGGACAGAGAGTTTGGTGCATCGATCTCGCCCGATCTCACGGCGCCCAACGTCGAGCGTGTGATCGTGCGCTCGGGCGCCACGCTCTCCACCGCCGGGGACTGGATCAACAACGCCGATGCCGACGGCTCGTTTGTCGGCACACCCACGCCCTCGGGGCGCCGCAATGCCGATGGCAGCACGACCCGTGCGATCGACGGCGGCAGCATCACCCTGTCGGTTGCAAGCGGCTTGGACCAGACGCGGCTGGAGAGCGGCTCGGTACTCGACGTGAGCGGCGGTGCGTCCATCGCCAGCAACCAGCGTGTGACCGGCGGCAACGGTGGCAAGCTGTCGATCACCAATGGTGCCGACAACCAGGTCAACCCCGATTGGCTACAGGCCGATCTGCGTGGCTTTGCCATCGGCAACGGCGGCGAGCTGAGCCTGAAGATGGCACGCGCCACCATCGTGGCCGACGGGGCGACCGGCGTGGTGCCGCAGGCCACCACCCGGCTCGAGGCGGGTCTGTTTGCAGACCATGGTTTTTCCAAGGTCAACGTCGAGACGGTGAACGGCATCGACATCGCCGCCGGCACGGCGGTCAAGGTGGAGCAGAAGAACCTGGTGCTCGACACGGCCGCTGCACGGCAGCTGGCCACCGGCGGTGATATCTCCGCCATCGCGAGCGTGCAGCGCCTGCCCGACGCGCAACGCGCCGCCGCATCGGTGGAGCTCAACGCCAAGGGCGGCGGGCCGGCTGGCGCCGGTGTACTCACCCTGAACCAGGGCGCGTCGATCGAGACCGACCCCCGGGGTGCGATCACCTTGTCGGGCACCGATGGCTTGAACATCCATGGCCGTCTCACGGCACCGGGCGGCAGGATCGGGTTGACGCTGAATGGCCCCGCGGCGCTGACCGCCACCGACCTGCACATCGGCGCCACGGCCGACATATCGGTGGCCGGCACCTTTGTGCCCACGCCCAACGAGCGTGGTCTGGTGCAGGGCACGCTGCTTCAGGGCGGCGCCATCACGGTCGACGCCAGGCGCGCCGGGCTGTTGATCGACGAGGGCGCGCGCCTCGACGTGAGCGGCCTCACCCAGACTGTCGATGTGGTCACCGGCGGGCGCACACCCGGCACCACGCAACAGACGCTCGAAGGCCACGCGGGCGCGCTTACCCTCAAATCGCAAGGTGCCACCGTGATCGACGGCACGCTGCTGGGCCACGGTGGTTCGCCCGCTGCGGCGGGTGGCAGTTTTGCATTGGAGCTGATGCAACCCGATGGCCAACCGGTGCGGCCTCTGGAGCGGCGCATCGTGGTCACGCCGGCCGGGCAAAGTGTCGAAGCCGTCGAGGGGCTGGTCGATGCCAAGGTGAATGTGGCGGCACTCGCCGAGGGCGGCTTTGACAAGCTCCGGCTGATGTCGGAGAACCGGATTGAATTCCAGGGTTCGTCGAACCTGTCCTTCGAGCGGGGCGTGCGCCTGGATGCGCCGCTGATCGACCTGGCCAACGGGGTCCAGGTGCACCTGGAAGGCGCGAGCGTGGCGCTCGGCCAGTCGCTGAGTGCGCGCGAGGACGTGCCGCTCAACGACGCCCCCAACTACGTTATCAAGGACGGCACAGCGACCCCGGTGCTCGCCACACGCGCCGGCACCGGCGAGCTGAGCGTGAAGGCCGGTGCGGTGGATCTGTATGGCGGCCTCACCATCAACGGCACCCAGAGCGCCCGCATCGAAAGCGACAGTGACATCCGCCTGGTGGGTCGCGCCATCACCGCAGGGAGTGCTGCAGAGCAGATTGGTGGCCTCACCAGCGCCGGCAATATCGAACTCGTGGCGCCGCAGGTCTACCCGGCCACCCGCACGCAATACACCTTCGCCGTGAAAGACGTGCTCACTGGCGACAACCCCAGCAGCACGCTGACCGCGGGTGGCCGCATCGACATCACCAGCAACGGCCACACGCCGGGGCGCGCCTATTCGGCGGGCGGCACACTGAGCTTTGAGGCCGACACCATCCGCCAGGCCGGCACCGTGAAGGCTCCCAATGGCGAGATCAATCTGTTGGCCGGCAGCTCGCTCGAGCTGGCGACCGGCAGCCTCACCTCGGTGTCGGGCGACGGGCTCACAGTGCTCTATGGCGATGCGATCGTGGCGGGGCAAAACGGCTTCCCGACGACGCAGCTCACCGACAAGCAGATCACGCTGAGCGCGCCCAGCGTGACCCAGCAGGCCGGCGCCACCGTCGACCTGCGTGGCGGCGGCGACATCCTCGGCGTGGAGTTCGTGGCCGGCAATGGCGGCGACAGAGACATCACGCTGGCCGCCAACACCTACGCCATCATCCCGGCCGCCAACCTGGCGGCCATGCCCTACGACCTGGACACCCTGGCGGTCAAGGACCCGGGCTTCGGCTTCTCCGTCGGCAACGGGCGCGACGGCGCGCTGTACGACAGCATTCGCATCGGCGCAGGCGGTGCCGTGCCTGCGGGCGAATATGTGCTGCTACCGGCCCGCTACGCCTTGCTGGCCGATGCCTACCTGGTGGAGCTGCAGACCGGCGCGGCCTACCGCAACCTGGCGCCCGGCCAGAACACAGCCCTGCTCAACGGCCAGGTGGTGCTCGCCGGCCACCGCAGCGCGCGCGGCACCGGCATTCAAGAGTCACAAAGTGTGGGTGTGGTCGTGCGCCCGGGTGCCGCCGCCGTGCGACGGGCCTCCGACTACAACCTCACCGGCGCCAACGTGTTGGCCGAAGCTGCCGCGCTCGATCGCAAGGCCGCGCCGCCCGCCCCGTGGGATGCCGGCCGCCTGTTGATCGAAAACGTCTCCAGCCTGGCGCTGAATGGTGAATTCGAAACTGCAGCCGCCACCTCGCCCGCCAGGGCAGCGGGCCGCATCGCCGAGATCGACATCAGTGCACAGCGCATTGCCGTCGTCGACCGCGTGGGCAACACCACGGTGCCGACTGATTTCTTGCAGATCGAAGGTGCGGCCTTGTCCAACCTGGGTGGCAATGTCTTGCTCGGTGGCAAACGCAGCAGCACCGACAACGGCGTGCGCATCACCAGCCTGGCCGACAGTCAGGTGGTGGTGGCCAACAGCAGCGCCGGGGCAGTCAGCCTGCCCGAGCTCACCCTGGCCGCCAGCGACAGCATCGACATCCGCGCGGGCAGTGTGCTGGCTGCCACCGGCACTGTCGGCACGGGCTCGCCTGAAGTTATCACCACCGGCGCGTCGGGTGCACTGGTGCGCTTGAGCAGCGGCGCGCAGACGCGACTCGACCGCGGCACCGCCGTGGCCGAAGCTGGCGACGTGCGCATTGCCGAAGGCGCCAGCTTGAGCGCCAGCCAATCGGTGCTGATCGATGCCACAAGCTCCACCGAATCGCGCGGCACGCTGCGCGCGGGCGCGGCGCAGGGCGCCGGCGGCTCGCTCAGCCTGTCGTCGGTGCAGGTGAACCTGGGCGACACCACCCAATCACCCGCCCCGCTGACGGGGCTGGTGCTCTCCAACACCGACCTCGCGGCCTACCGCGGTCTCGATGAACTCGTGCTGCGTGGTTACGGAGCCATTGATCTGATTGGCAACGCCACGCTCGGCTCCGCCGACCTCAAGAGCCTGGTGCTCGACACGCCCTTGCTGCACGGCCGCTCCACCGGCAATGGTCAGTCGGCCCAGTCGACGATTACCGCGAAGACCGTGGAGTTGGCCAACAACAGCGGTGCAAGCCACAGCGCGGCATTCGGCCAGGGCAACCTCGACGTGCAGGCCGAGCGCCTGGTGCTGGGTGCCGGCAGCAAGGCCGTCGACGGTTTTGCCACGGTGCGCCTGACGGCCACCGACACCCTGGTGAGCGAAGGCAAGGGCGCTTTCAACGCCGCGGCCAACTTGACGCTGCAATCACCGCGCGTGCTCGCAGCGGGCGGCTCGAACCAAACCATCAGCGCGTCCGACACCAGCGTGGTCGGTGCACCGGTGCATGCCACGCTCACGTTGGCTGGCTCCGCTGTGCCTGCCCCGCCCGTTGCAGACGGCGAGACCGAGCTAGGCGGGCGGCTCACGCTGCAAGGTCGCAGCGTGAACATCGCCACCACGGTGCAGGCCCGTTCGGGCCAGATCAACGTCAACGCGCTTGGGTCGGCTGCTGGCGACGGGCTGGTGCTGGCCAGCGGCGCGCTGCTCGATGCACGCGGCCAGGCCAAGGATTTCAATGGAACGGTGGTCACTGCCGACGGTGGCAGCGTGTCGCTCAACGCCACGGCGGGTGAAGTGGCTGTGCAATCCGGCGCCAAGGTCGATGTGTCGGCCGCGGCGCAAGGTGGTGCAGCCGGTCGTGTGGCGGTGCGTGGCAGCGCTTTGGCGCTGGCTGGCGAACTTGTCGGGCGCGCCGGCACGGGTGCGCGCTCCGGCTCGGTTGAGCTGGATTTGGGCTCGCTGGCAGGCGCCAGTTTCAGTGCGCTCAACAGTGGCTTGAACGCAGGTGGTTTTGCCGAAGAGCGCCAGCTTCGCTTGCGCAGCGGCGACATCGCCGTGGCCGCAGGCGACCACGTGGACGCGCGCCGCGTGACGCTGAGCGCCGACGCCGGGCGCATCGACGTGGCCGGAACGGTGGGCAGGGGTGCCGCCCAGGGTGGTGCACAGGTGAACCTGTTTGCCGACACCGGCATCACGCTCGCCGATGGCAGCCGCATCGTCGCCAACGGCAGCAACGCGGGTGCACGCGGCGGCGAGGTGCGTGTGGCCACCCGCAGCGGCACGCTCGCGTTTGCCAGCGGCGCCGAGATCGACGTGCGCGCCGGTGAGGCCGGGCCCGCAGGCTCGGTGATCTTTGGTGTGAACCGCGACGGCACTAACGTGATGGGGGCGACGAACCTGCAAGGCACGGTGCGGCGTGGCACCGGCAGCAACCAGGCTTCAGTCGATGTGGAGGCCACCCGGGTCTACAACGTGGCCGGCAGCGTCGACATCGACACGCTGGGGTCCGACCATGCCGCCTTCGTGGCGGCGGCCGACACCGCGGCGGTGACCGGCGCGCTGCGCGACGAAACCGGGTTGATCAGCGGTGCGCGCGTGTTGGGCGCGACCGAAGTGCGAAGCCAGGGCGACCTGTTGATCGACACGGCCTGGGACCTGACCAACGAAAACTGGCTGGCTCAAGGCAAACCCGGCACGCTCAGCGTGCGTGCGGCCGGCAACCTGACCGTGAGCCAGGCGCTCGGCTCGCCGAACGACAACATCCTGGCCGGCGACACCTGGGGCCTGCGCCTGGCGGCAGGTGCCGACCTCACATCGGCCAACCCGCTGGCCGTGCTCAGGCCTGAGCCACTGCCTGCCGAGAGCGGCTCTCTGCTGCTCACCGGCGCCAACGCCAAGCTGCGCACCGGCACCGGCCGCATCGACCTGGCGGCGGCGCGTGACATCCGCATCGACGACGTGGCGGCCACTATCTACACGGCCGGGCGCATCGGGGCGCGAGACACTGAACCCAACGGGAACAACCGGTGGGCTGTGGACGGCGGGGGGATCTCGATGCACGCCGGTGGCGACGTGGCCGGTGCCGACAGCGCCAGCGGCGAACTGTGGATCACCGATTGGTACAGGCGGCCACGCTTGTCGGCGGCTCAGAACCCTTTTTATCGCACCGACTGGTGGAGTTACCGGCCGCGCTTCCAGCAAGGGGTGGGTACGCTCGGCGGGGGTGACATGGCGATCTCGGCAGGCCGAAACGTCAGCAATCTGGCCGCAATGCTGCCGACGACTGGCCGCACCTACCTGGAGAACGGGGTTCGCTTGGTCGACGTGCAAGGTGGCGGCAATCTGAATGTTCGCGCCGGCCAGGATGTGACCGGAAGCTCGTTTCTGGTGGCGCGCGGATCTGGTCTGGTCGAAGCTGCTGGTGACATCGGCAAGACTCGGCCGACGCAGCTGTACATCATGGGCGTGAGCAGTGGCGCGGTGCCCCAAGGAGCAAATATCGATCTGGTGGCCGGTGGTTCGGTTGCGCTGCAGAGTGTCAGCAATCCGACCGCCCTGCTCCTTCGCAGCACCTCTGGCGCATTAGATCGACCGACCGGGCCGAGTTTCTCGACCTCGACGCCCACCACTTTTTTCACCTATTCGTCGGACAGCCGCGCGGGTGCGTTGGCCAAGGGGGGTGATCTCTCTTACAAGGGTGTACTGGCTGACTCGTGGCGGGTGTTCCCCAACAGCCCCACCGATGTGCTGATCACTTCCATCGATACCAGTCTGCCCGCTGCGTTTCCTGCCAATCTCTCGTTCGTTGCGCTCGATGGAAACATCGTAGGCGCGCCGGCTGTGGTGTTGACGACATTCCCGTCTCGTACCGCCACCGTCGCGATGCTGGCCGGCAAGTCGCTGTTTGACATTGGCCTGTACGGGTCGGATCGAGATCCGGCGTCCATTGTCACGCCCACTACAGGCTTCGCTTCGGCTGTCACGCAACGCCGATCCGGCGAAGATTTGAGGCCCGATCGCTCAGTACCGAATCAAGAGCGTATTGTTTCGCGTGACACCCGCGGTCGGTTTGCATTTGATCTTCAGGCGTTGGAGGGCGGTATCCACGGAACTGATGCGACGCTCACAGCCGCCAGCCGATTGCGTGCAGGCACCGACATCGTCGGCTTGGCGTTGAATCTGCAAAACCTTGACTCCGATGATGTTTCCGAACTGCGAGCGGACACTGGCGACTTCAGATCGCCGGCCTCGCTCGAAATTCGCGGACCCGGCCGCCTGCTGCTGCAGGCCGGCCGCAACATCGACCTGGGTACATCGACTGTGGCTGGAGGCTCAGGCTCTTTAGGTGGATTGGTCGCCACAGGGAACGCCGCTAATACGCAACTGCGTTCCGACAAAAGTGCCCGCGTCACCCTCGTGGCCGGTGTCAATGGCAACATCGATCTGCCGAACATGGATGCGGCCTACACCGAGATCATCGCGCTCAACAAGGCGTCGGCCGACATCATCGACCTGTACCGCCAACTCGGCACCGAGCCCGATGCGGCCCGCGTGCTGGCGGCAGGCAACATCGCGGCACTTGCGCAGAGCGACCCGGCGTATGCCCGCTTCGTGGGGCTCGATCAATCGGCGCCTCGTGCTTTCTCGGCCTACAAGGCGGCTTTGAGCACGCAGGCGCTGCCACTGGGCCCCACCGCCGACAGCGCGGCGGCGGTCAACCTGTACCGCCTGCTCAACACCGAGGCCGATGTGGCCAAGCTCAGCGCCGCGGGCTCGCTGGCCGCGCTGGCGGCCGGCCCCGGGGGCAGCATCTACAGCGCGTATGTGGCGCTGGAGCAGCGCTACCCGCGCGTGTTTGCCGACTATGTGCAGCGGCGAGGCGAGGGTGCGATCCCGACCGGGGTGACGCCGATCGTGTTCTCGAATGCGCTGGCCCAAGTGATCGCCGAGGTGGCGCGGCCCGAAGACGTGAAGGGCGGCAACATCGCCAGCTTCCAGACGTCGATCCAGACCTATGGCGGCAGCGACATCGACCTGTGGGCCCCGGGCGGCAACATCGTGGTCGGCCTTACGTCGCTGCCGGTCGGCACGACGGTGGGCGTGCTCACCACGGCTGGCGGTGCCATTCGCGGCGTGTCGTCAGGCGACTTCAACATCAACCTGGGCAAGGTGCTCACGGCGCAGGGCGGCGACATCTTGCTGTTCTCGTCGCAAGGCAGCATCGACGCCGGGCGTGGGGCCAAGACTTCGTTGTCGACGCCTCCGCCGGTTCGAACTCCGTTGTTCGAGACGGTGGTCATCGACGGAGTCGAAACGCAGGTGCAGGTGGGCGTGAAGGTCTCGCTCCCGACCAGCGCTGCCGGCAGCGGTATCCAGACCCTCAGCTCCGATCCCGATGGCCTCGGACCCTTGGCGACACCGAAGGCCGGTGACGTGTTCCTGTTCGCCCCCGCCGGGGCCATCGACGCTGGTGAGGCCGGCATCCGCTCCAGCGGCAACATCGTGCTGAATGCGCAGACGGTGCTGAACGCCAGCAACATCTCGTCGAGCGGCAGCTCGCAAGGCGTGCCGGTGGTGGCCAGCGGCAGCATCGCCTCGTCCCTCGCCACCAGCGGAGCTGCCTCCGACAGCGGCGCCAAGGCGGCACAGGACGCCGCCAAGAACGCCGCCGAGGCGGCGCGAGCGGCCACCGCGACAGGCGTGCAAAAGCCCAACATCCTGACGGTGGAAGTGCTCGGCTTCGGCGAGAAAAACTGTAAGGAGCAAGAGAAGGACTGCTTCGCCAAATGACGCCGGCCGCATACCCAAACACTGCCATGCGGGCGGGCCGGCGCATGCGCCTGCTCAATGTCATCCGCTCGGTCGACCCGGCCTCGGGCGGCATGGCCGAGGGGCTGCGCCAGTCGGTGCTGGCCACGCGCGCGATGGGTCATGACGAAGAGGTGCTGACACTCGATGCACCCGATGCCGACTTTGTGCGCAGCTTCCCGGCCACCACGCATGCGCTCGGGCCGGCGGCCGGCCTGTATGGCCACAGCAAGCAGCTGGTCCCCTGGCTGCGTGACAACGCGCCGCTCTACGACGCGGTGGTGGTGCACGGCCTGTGGCAGTTTCACAGCCTGGCGGTGCACCGCGCGCTGCGTGGCGGGCCGGTGCCTTACTTCATCTACCCGCACGGCATGCTCGACCCGTGGTTCAAGCGTCACTACCCGCTCAAGCACTTGAAGAAGTGGTTGTACTGGCCCTGGGCCGACTACCGCGTGTTGCGTGATGCGGCGGCGGTGCTGTTCACCGCGGGAGAAGAAGCTCGTCTCGCCGCGCAATCGTTCTGGCTTTATCGCGCCAAGCCTGCGGTGGTGGGTTATGGCGTGGCTTTGGGCGACCCGTCGCTGTTGGGCCGCGCTGAAGAATTCACCGACGCCTGGCCGCAGACCCAGGGTAAGCGCATCGTGCTCTTCATGAGCCGCCTGCACCCGAAGAAGGGTGGCGACCTGCTGATCGAAGCCTTTGCCCAGGTGGCCGACCACGATCCCCACCTTCACTTGGTGATGGCCGGCCCCGACGACCGCTCGGGCGTGCGCGCCGGGCTCGAAGCGCTCGCGGCGAAACTCGGCGTGGCGCACCGCATCACCTGGACGGGCATGCTCAGCGGCAGCACCAAGTGGTCGGCCCTGAAAGCGGCCGAGGTCTTCGCACTGCCCTCGCACCAAGAGAACTTCGGCATCGCCGTGGTGGAGGCGCTGGCGATGGGCGTGCCGGTGCTGATCTCCGACAAGGTCAACATCTGGCGCGAGATCGTCGAAGGCGACGCAGGTTTTGCCGCCAGCGACACCATCGCCGGCACGGTGGACAGCCTGCAACGCTGGCTGAAGTTGTCGGACGCACAACGCAGCGCGATGAAGCTGCGTGCGGCCGGCTGTTACGAGCAGCACTTCCACATGGCTGCGGCCGCGCGCCGCTTGATCGACACCATCACCCCACATGCGGGGGGTGAACAGAGCCTTGCCCGATTCACGACCCTGAAATAAAGCCTGGCTAATCTCACCGGCTGTCCCTTGAAGGTGGTTCTGCCTGCCGGTCATGAAAAAACTTGCCGCTTTTGCTCTCGTGCTGGTCTGCCTGCTGGCGTCTGGTGTTTCGAATGCCGCGTGGAACGCCGATTGGAAGCAGCGCACCAAGCTCGGCCTGAACACGGCGACCGATGGCGCGGCCACCACGACGGCGGTCGACACGGTGCCGGTGCTGGTGCGGTTGCACACCGGCAACTTTGCGTTTGTCGAGGCCAAGCCCGATGGCAGTGACCTGCGCTTCATCGCTGCCGACGACAAGACACCGCTCAAGCACCACGTCGAAAAGTTCGATGGCCTGAACGAGCTCGCGCTGGTGTGGGTGCAGGTGCCCAAGCTCGCCGCCGGCAACAAGGCCGATTTCATCTGGCTGTACTACGGCAACCCCAATGCCGCACCGGCCGAAGACGCCAAGGGCAGCTACGACGCGACCCAAGGCCTGGTCTATCACTTTGGCGAGCGTGAAGCCGCGCCGCAAGACGTGACGGCCAATGCCAACAACGCCTTGCGCTCCAGCGCCAAGGTGAGTGGCTCCGGTTTGATCGGCGGAGGCCTGAGTTTTGATGGCAACGGCGAGCTGGCCTTGCCGAGCACACCGTCGCTGAAAGCGGGTGCCAACGGCTTCACGGTGTCGATGTGGCTCAAGCCCGCCGACGCGTCCGACGCACAGATCTACGCACAGACCGACAGCGCCAACGCGCTGCGAGTCTCCTTGCGCGGCGGCAAGCTGGTGGCCGAATCGGGCACGCTTGCAGCCACGTCGACGGCACTGATCACCCCCGGCACCTGGCAACACGTGGCGATCACCGTCAAGGGCGGTCTGGCCGTCTACCTCGACGGACGCGAAGTGGCCCGGGCGGCCGGTGCCGTGCCCGAGCTGGGCAACGCGGCCGTGGTCGGCAAGGGCTTCAAGGGCGAGATCGACGAGCTGCAGGTGTCCACCACCGAGCGCGGCGCCGACTGGATCAAGCTCGCTGCGCTGTCGCAGGGCCAGGACCAGAAACTGGTGGTGTACAGCCCGGCCGAGGTGAGCGAGGCCGAGAGCGCCTCGTACATGAAGATTCTTCTGAGCGCGGTGACGCTCGACGGCTGGATCGTCATCGGCATCCTGGCGGTGATGTTTGTGCTGAGCGTCTACGTGATGTTCGCCAAGACGATTTCTGTGCAGGCTGCCAAGCGCGACAACGACCGCTTCAAGTCGCAGTTCGACCAGATGTTCGCGAGCATCGCCACCAGCGATGAAAAGCGCGAGCCCACCAAGTACCGTTATTCGTCGCTGTACCGGCTCTACGCGTCGGGCGCTGAAGAGCTGCGCCATCGCTTCGAGGCTTACGCCAAGGCCGGCCGCGAGATGGTGCTGACCGATGCGTCGATCAACGCCATCCGCGCCACGGTCGATGCACGCCTGGTGCGCGAGCTGCAGGGTCTCAACTCGATGATGGTGTTGTTGACCATCTGCATTGCCGGCGGCCCCTTCCTCGGCCTGCTCGGCACGGTGGTCGGCGTGATGATCACCTTCGCCGCCATTGCAGCGGCCGGCGACGTGAACGTCAACGCCATCGCGCCCGGCATCGCCGCCGCGCTGGTGGCCACGGTGGCGGGCCTGGCGGTCGCCATTCCGGCCCTCTTCGGCTACAACTACCTGACCAGCAAGATCTCCGAGCTGACTTCGGACATGCAGGTGTTCATCGACGAGCTGGTCACTCGCATCGCCGAGAACCACTCGGTCTAAGAGGTCGATGGGAGCCACAGCATGAAAGTTCAGGGCGCCAACAAGGCGTATGACGACATCAACGTCACGCCGATGCTCGACCTGGCCTACGTGCTGCTGGTGATCTTCATCATCATGACCACGGCCTCGGTGCAGGGCATCAAGGTCAACCTGCCCAAGGCGAGCGCTGCACCCAGCCTGGCCAAGCCGCAGACCAAGGCCATCACCATCCGCGACGACGGGCAGATGTTTCTCGACACCTACCCGGTCACCATGCAAGAGCTCGAAGACCGCCTGCGCCAGATGAAGGCGGTGAACCCGAGCTTCCCGGTGGTGATCAAGGGCGACGCCAAGGTGCACTACGAAAAAGTGGTCGACGTGCTCGACCTGATGGGCCGCCTCGACATCACCCAGCTTGGCCTGGTCACCCAGCGCCTGGTGAAGTAACGGCGCTGCGCCGCGACCGGGGCTCGAACCATGTACCAAGACGACGAGCAGGTGAGCCGCCGCGGCTGGGTCAAGACGCTCGCCTTGTGGGCCGTGGGCGTGGGGGTGATGGTCGGTGGCGCGCTGTGGCTGATGCAGTACCTCGCCACGCCGGCCACCAAGCCGCGCGGTGTGCAACAGGTGGCGTTGATCAAGCAGCCGCCTCAGCCGCCGCCGCCCAAGCCGCCGGAAAAAGTGCCCGAGCCGCCCAAGGTCAAGGAAGAGGTCAAGATCGACGAGCCGAAAGACGAGCCGAAGCCCGATGAGCCCAAGCCGGCCGACGAGAAGCCCCCGGCCGGTGAGCAGCTGAAGGTCGATGCCGATGGCGCCGCGGGCTCCGACGGCTTCGGGCTCGGCGCCACCCGCAGCGGGCGTGACCTGCTGACCACCGGCGGCGGCAGCGGTGCGTACTACTCCGGCCTGCTGCAACGTCAGTTTTTCGAAGCCCTCACGCGCAACCGCAAGGTGCTCAAGGACGAGTTCCGCGTGGTCGTCAGGGTCTGGGTCGGCGACGACGGCCGGGTGCAAAAGGCCGACATCGTCAACGGCTCCGGCAACCTGCAGGTCGATGACCTGATCCAGGTCACCTTGCTGGAGATGAGCCCGTTGAAAGACGTTCCGCCGAGCTCCATGCGGCCCATCCAGCTGCGCTTGAGCAACCGCTCTTGATCGCCTCCCATCGCCAGTCCATTGCACTGCCTGCCTCCATGAACCCCACTCCCTTTCGCCTGACCGTCGTGCTTGCCCTGGCCTTGTGGGCTGCACCGTCCACAGCTGCACCCGAAGCCGATGCTGAGCAAGTGCGTGCCACCACCATCAAGCTGATCAACCAGCTGGTGGAGCAGGGCGTGCTCAACCGCGAGAAGGCCGACGCCTTGCTCGCCGAGATGAACAAACCCTCGGCCACACCGGCGCCGGTGCGTGTGCCCTACATGCCCGACTTCATGCGCAAGGAGCTGAAAGACGAGGTGCAGCTCGACCTGGCCGCACAGGCCGCGCGCGAAGGCTGGGCCAAGGCCGGCAGCGTGCCCGCCTGGGTGCGTGGCCTGTCGTGGGAGGGTGACGTGCGCACGCGTTACCAGTTCGACAACTACGCCGCCGACAACGCGTTCGCCGTCGACTGGAACGAGACCAACCGCACCCGTGCCCTGACGCAGCTCAACACCACCGACGATCGTCGGCGCTTTCGTGTGCGCGCACGCGCCGGCCTCAACGCCAAGCTCGACGAGCATTGGTCGGCCGGCATTCGCCTGACCACCGGCAACACCACCAACCCGATTTCATCGAACCAGACCCTGGGCAACTACGGCAACCGCTTCACCGCTGCATTCGACCGCGCCTACATCCGCGCGAGCCGAGGCGATGTCAACGCGGTGTTGGGCCGGTTCGGCAACCCCTGGTTCGGCACCGACCTGGTTTGGGCGAACGACCTGAGTTTTGACGGCATGAGCCTGCAGTGGTCGCCCACCTTCACGCCGAGCCTGCAAGGCTTCGTGACGTTGGCGGCCATGCCGCTGCAAGAGGTGGAGTACTCGAACAAGGACAAGTGGCTGTACGGCCTGCAGGTCGGCGCCACGCTGCCGGCTTCAGCCGAAGGCCTGGGCCTGAAGGTCGGCCTTGGCTACTACCACTACGCCAACATCGTGGGCGAGGTGAATGCGCCCAATTCGACCGAGAAGGACTACACCTCGGCGCCCTTCCTGCAAAAGGGCAACACGCTGCACAACATCTCTTCCGACCCGCTGCGGCCCCTGCTCGGCCTCGCTTCCGATTACCACCTCGTCAACCTCACCACCCAGCTCGACTTTGCTGCGGGTGTCGGCAAGCGCGTGGTGTTGACCGGCGACTTCGTGCGCAACGTCGGCTTCGACCGGGCCGCCGTGAGCGAGCGTGTCGGACTCGACGTGGAGCCCGAGACGACCGGCTACCAGCTGCGTGCCGCCTATGGCACCGCCGAGGTCAAGAGCGCCCGCGACTGGCAGGTCTACTTCGCCTACAAGCGACTCGAGCGCGACGCGGTGCTCGACGCCTACACCGACGCCGACTTTCGCCTCGGTGGCACCGATGCCAAGGGCTACATCCTCGGTGGCAGCTACGGCGTCGGCAAGAACGCCGCGGTGTCGCTGCGCTATTTCAGCGGCGACGCCATCTCCGGCCCGCCACTGGCGATCGACGTGATCCAGCTTGACCTGAACGTGCGTTTTTGAGGAGCCCGCCGCATGAACCGCACACTGCACCGTCTCTCGATCGCCGCGATGGCCATGGCCTTGGGCGGCGCGTCGCTGGCTGTCATGGCCCAATCGGGTGACGACGCCAAGAAGGCCGCACGCCGCGCGCAGCTGCAAATGCAGCAGCTGCAGCAGAAGGCCGAGGAGGCCGAGGCCGCCAAGGCCAAGATCGAAGGCGACAAGAGCGTGCTCGACAAACAGCTGCGCGAGCAGACGCAGCAGGTGGCCCGCCTCAAGGGCGCCTTGCCCAAGGCGCTGGAGAGCCTGAAGGCCTCGGAGGCCGCGCGCGCCGAACTGGCCGCCACGGTGGCCTCTCTCGAAAAGCAGCTGGCCGAGCAAAAGACCAGCAACGAAGCAGCGCTGGCCGCAGCCCAGCTCAACACCAAACAACGCGACGAGCAGCAGTCACAGCTGCAGCGCCGGCACGACGCCCAGGTGGCGCAGGTCGGCGAATGCAGCGCGAAGAACGAGCGCCTGGTGCGCTTGAGCGGCGAGCTGCTCGAGCGTTATCGCAACAAGAGCGTCTCCGACGTGATGAAGCAGCGCGACCCCGTTCTCGGGCTGGGTGACGTGCAGATGTTCAACCTCGTTCAGGAGTACCGCGACAAGGCCGACGCCGAGCGGTTCTCCCCTTCGACCAACAGGTGACACCCACCCAATGACCACCTTGTGTGCACTGAAGTTCGTCCCGCGCGTGAGCCTGCTCGCCGCGACGCTCAGCCTCAGCCTGCTCGCCACTGCCTGCTCCAGCTTTCGCTTCCCGTCGATGCCGACGGAAGGTGATGAGCCTGGGGTGGCAGCAGTCGCCGCCAGCCCTGAAGCCGTGACTGCCATCGCCGACCCGGCCTACGTGATCGGGCCGGAAGACGCGCTGGAGATCTCGGTCTGGCGCGACGACACGCTCAAGACGGCCTCGCTGGTGCGCCCCGATGGGGGCATCTCGTTCCCGCTCGCCGGCGACGTCATCGTGGCCGGCAAGACGGCGGTGCAGGTGCGCGAAGAGCTGGTCAAGCGCCTGTCGAAATTCATCCCCGAGCCGGTGGTCACGGTGTCGGTGGTGCGTGTGTCGAGCTACCGCATCTATGTGCTGGGCCGCGTCAACAAGCCGGGCGACTTTCAGGTCGGCCGCCACATCGACGTGCTGCAAGCGCTCAGCATTGCCGGCGGCATGACGCCGTTTGCCTCGGAAGACGGCATCCAGATCATCCGCAAGGTCGACGGCAAACCGGTTTCCATTCCGTTCGAGTACTCCCGCGTTCGCAAGGGCGGCGACCTGTCGCAGAACATCACGCTGAAAAGCGGAGACGTGCTGCTGGTCCCGTGAACCCGTTGGCGAAGGCCGGCCGGCGCGGGCGTGGCTGGTGGCTCCCGCTTGGCGCCTTGGCGCTGGGCACGGTGCCGCAGGCCTCGCGTGCCGAACAGTGGTTGATCGAAAACAGCTTGGCAACACGTTATGAATCGAATGACAACGCGGCACTCGTGCCCAGTTCTCCGGGCACCATGAACACGCTCTCCTTCTCGAGCGCGCTCGCCGCTTCACGCAAGACGGAACGCTCGGCCACGCGCCTCGATGTGCTCGCGAGTTCGGTGCGCCAGTGGGGGCCGGGTGAGCAAGACCGGGTCGACGGCCGGCTCGGGCTGTCACAGACCCTGGCCGACCCCTTGAACAGCTTCAGACTCAGTGCGCAGTACCTGCAGGATTTCAACAGCGCGGTCGAGGGCGTCGACGTCACCGTGGCCCGCGGGCGGCGGCGCACCAAAACGCTGTCGGGCGCGTGGTCGCGCTCCCTGACCGAGCGTGTGAGCGTGGACCTTGCGACCACGCTGGACCGCACGGCCTACGGCCTGCCGCCACCGCAGGCGGTGGACTTTCGCAACGACGAATTGTCGACCGGCCTGTCGTACCGCTGGACCGAGCTCACGACGGTGAGCCTGAACGCGAGCCACTCCAAGTACCGCACCGAGGCCGACACCAGCCGCTCCACCACAGACCAGATCAGCCTGGGTTTCTCGCACACCTGGTCCGAGCGCAACAGCCTGTCGCTGAGCCTGGGCAGCTACCGCACCCGCACAGTGGGCCTTCGCTCGCGCCTGGTGTGCCCGCTGGAACCGTCGTTTTGTGAACTCGGCGTGCGGCCCGAGTTGGTCACAGAACGGGTCTACACCACGGGCCGAGGGCTGCAGTTCAACCTGTCGCAGCGCTACCAGTTCGACGAACGCACCGACCTGTCGTTCAGTGCCGCAAGGCAGCAGGCGCCGAGCGGCGCGGGTGTGGTGGTGCGCAGCGACACCTTGCGCGCGAGCGCCAGCCACAGCTTCTCTGAGTTGCTCAAGGCGTCGGTCAGCTACTCGCAGTCGCGCTCGACCTACGAGAGCCTCGAAGGCAGCAACGTGCGCCCGGCCCAGCAGAATTTTTCGCTGTCATTCACCCGCCAACTCGCACCCGACCTGAGCGTGCAGGGGGGCTACCAGTTCAGCCGCGCCGACGGCGTGGTGCCCGGCCAGGGTGCGCGTGCCAACAGCGTGAGCCTGTCGCTGCAGTACGACTGGCCGCGCTACGACGCAGCGCGCTGAGATCCATTTGAAACCGCCCTCCACAGCCCGACCCACCATGTCAGCCATCTCCCAGGATCTTTACGCCGCAGCCGAGCCGATGGCCGCACAGGGCAAGACGATGCGCGACCACATCGGCATGCTGCGCCGACGCCGTGGGCTCATCGCCCTGGTGTTTGCCGTGCTGTTCGCGGTGGCGGCGGTGATCGCGGTGGCGCTGCCGCCGGTCTACCGCTCCACCGCCACCATCCTGATCAAGGAGCAGGAGATCCCGCAGGAGTTTGTGCGCTCCACCGTCACGAGCTTTGCCGACGAGCGCATCCAGGTGATCAGCCAGCAGGTGATGACACGCTCGACCCTGCTCGACCTGGTCGACCGCTACGGCCTGTATGGCAAGGCACGCCAGCGTGAGACGAGCGAAGAAATCCTCGATCGCATGCGGCGCGACATCAAGCTCACGCCGATCAGTGCCGAGGTGACCGACCGGCGCACCGGTTCGCCGGTGAAGTCGACCATTGCCTTCAGCCTGTCGTATGACAGCGAAAGTGCCGCCGCCGCGCAGAAGATCGCCAACGAACTGACCACGCTGTACCTGAATGAGAACGTGAAGAACCGCCAGCAGAAGGCGGCCGAGACCACCTCGTTCCTCGACGAAGAGCTGAGCCGCGTGAGCGAGCACATCTCCGAGGTGGAGCAGAAGCTGTCGCTCTTCAAGGCGCGCAACCAGGGCCGCCTGCCGGAGCTGAACCTCTCCAACCAGGTGGGCAGCGAGCGCGCCAACAGCGACATCCAGCGGCTGGAGCGCGAGATCGTGTTCCTCAACGAACGCACGCTGTCGCTGCAGACGCAGCTGGCCGATACCAAGCCCAACCAGCCCATTTCGGGTGCGGGTGGCACCCTGCTCGAACCCGACGACCGCCTCAAGTCGCTGCAGCTGCAACTCACCACCTTGATCGGCACCTTCAGCGAAGACCACCCCGACGTGAAACGGCTGCGCCGCGAGATCGCCGTGCTGCAAGCCGAGACCGGGCAAGACGGCGACGCCACCGACCGCGAGGCACGCCGCCTGGAGCTGCAGGCGCAGCTGTCACTGCTGCGCCAGAAATACGCCGACGAGCACCCCGATGTGGCCAAGGCCAGGCGCGCCCTGGGTGCGCTCGAAGCGCTGCCCGTGGCCGACACCAAGCGCGCCCGCAAGCCCGACAACCCGGTCTACATCAACCTCAAGTCGCAGATCGAGTCGACCGTTGCGCAGGTGCAGTCTTTGCGCACCGAGCGCGACGAGATGCGCGCGAAGCTGGCCTTGTTCGACATGCGTGTGAGCCAGACCCCCGAGGTCGAGCGTGAGTACCTGGAGCTGGTGCGCGACATGGAAAGCTCGCGCGCGCGCTTTCGTGAGCTGCGCGACAAGCAGATGCAGGCCCAGGTCGCCGAGCAGCTGGAGCGTGGCCGCAAGGCCGAACGTTTCACACTGATCGAGCCGCCGATATTCCCCGAAAAACCTTATCGGCCCAACCGCATGCTGATCGTGATGCTGGGCCTGGTGCTGGCGGTCGCGGGCGGTGTGGGTGTGGCACTGTTGCGCGAGGCAATCGACCAGACGGTGCACAGCCCGCGCGACGTGATGCGCGTGCTGCAGGCGCCGGTGCTGGCGGTGCTGCCTGTCATCGCGAGCCCGCTGCTCGTGCGGCAGCGTTCGCGGCTTCGCAAGCTGCTGGCCTTGGGAGTGCTCGTCGCCATCGGCGTCGCGGTGGCGAGCCTGCACTTTTTCTACATGCCGATCGACGTGGCCTGGTATTCGATCCTGCGGCGCCTTGTCGCGTGAAAGACCGCTACCGAATGCCCAACATGAAGTTACTCAACGAAGGCGATGCCGGTATGAACGAGCCGACTCCCCACAGCGCCGCCAAGGTGCACGTCGTGAAGCCCGCGCCGCCACCCGGCGAGAGCGAGGCGCGCAGCGAGCCGCTGCACATCGAGTACTCCAGCACCAAGGTGGTGGCCGACGCCTTGTTGCGCCTGCAGGCCACCCACGGCGTGGTGAAGAATGACCGCTCCCCGCTGGCCGAGTCGTTCAAGATGTTGCGCAATCAGGTGCTGCAACGCATGCGCGCCGACGGCCACACGCTGCTCGCGGTGACGAGCCCGCGCCGCATCGAAGGCAAGTCGTTGACGGCGGTGAACCTCGCGCTGACCATGGCTGCCGATTACGACTCGGCGGTGCTGCTGGTCGATGCCGACCTCAGCGGCCAGGGCCTGCAGACGATGTTCGGCCTCGGCGGTGCGCGCGGCCTGAGCGACCACCTGACACAAGGCGTGCCCATCCCCGAGCTGCTGGTCAACCCCGGCGTGCCACGCTTCGTGGTGCTGCCGGCAGGCCAAGAGGCGGTGCTGAACTCATCGGAGCTGCTGGCCACCAAGGCCGCGCAGCAGCTGATCCAGGAGATGAAACAACGCTACCGCGACCGCTACATCATCGTCGACCTGCCCCCGCTGCTCGACACCGCCGATGCGCTGGCCTTCTTGCCGCAGGCCGACACCACCCTGGTGGTGATCGAGGAGCACACCACCTCGATGCAAGACATGGAAAGCATGGCCGACCTGCTCGCGCCGTTCAACCTGATCGGCAGCGTGATGAGCCAGGCGCGCGAGAGGGAAAAAAGTGTGTCGACCCAACGCCCGTGGTACCGCCGCTGGATGTCGGGCAGCCAGTGAGTTGGTGGTGGGCACTGGGGCTGCTGGCCCTCGTGGGCACGGCCCAGGCGCAAGACGCGCCACCGCAGATCAGCCTGCTGCCCATCGGCCTGCGCACGCAAGACCTGGCGGTGGTCATCAACGAAGCCGACCCGGCAAGCGTGGAGACCGGCGAGTACTACGCCAGCCGGCGCGGCATCGCGCCTGAGCACGTCATTCGCGTGAGCTTTCCGCCCGGCCAGGCGGTGATGGCGCTGGCCGACTTCGAGCGTGTGCAGCGTGTGCTGCGCGACACGGTGCCACTGCAAGTGCAGGCGTATGCGCTGGCGTGGACGCTGCCGTACCGCGTCGACTGCATGTCGGTGACGAGCGCGTTTGCGTTCGGCCACAACCTGGCTTACTGCGCCAGCGGCTGCCAGGTGACCAAGTCATCGCCCTATTTCGACAGCGCCAGCAACGCGCCCTACCAAGACCACGGCCTGCGCCCGTCAATGCTGCTCGCGGGGCACAACGTGGCCGACGTGAAGGCGCTGATCGACCGCGGTTTGCGCTCCGACAACCAGTGGCCCGCCGGCACCGGCTACCTGCTCAACACCACCGACAAGCGGCGCAACGTGCGCGCCGCAACCTACGCGCCGGCGCGCCGCAAGCTGATCGGCGGCTACCGTGTGCAGCAGGTCGACGCCGACATGCTGGAAGACAAGGCCGACGTGATGTTTCTCTTCACCGGCGTGCAGCACGTGAAGGGCCTGCGCGGCAACCGCTTCCTCGACGGCGCCGTGGCCGACCACCTTACCTCGCTCGGCGGCATGCTCACCGACAGCCCGCAAACCAGCGCGCTGGAGTGGCTGGCCGCTGGTGCGACCGGCAGCTATGGCAACACCGTCGAGCCCTGCAACTACGTCGCCAAGTTTCCCGACGTGGCGGTGGTGATGGGCCGCTACCTGGGCGGTGAAACGCTGATCGAGGCCTACTGGAAAAGTGTGCGCATGCCGGGGCAGGGTGTGTTCATCGGCGATCCGCTGGCGCGGCCGTTCGGTGGCGTGCGCTTCGCGCGCAAGGGCCGGCAGCAGCTGCTGCAGACGCACTTGCTGCGCCCGGGCCGCTACCTGTTGCAAGCCGCGAGCACGCGCATCGGCCCGTTTCGCACCGTGGGGCAGCTGCGGGTGACGGGTTATGGCGCTTACGACCTGGGGCTGCCGGGTGATCCGCGTGTTTTTTACAGGGTGATAGGGATTCACTGAGCCGAGTCCAGGCTTCCGCCTGCGCGATGGGGCCGGCCCGGTCGGATCATTTCTGCGTCGGCGACGCGATGGCATG
Source organism: Rhizobacter sp. (assembly GCF_031412075.1). Taxonomy (GTDB): domain Bacteria; phylum Pseudomonadota; class Gammaproteobacteria; order Burkholderiales; family Burkholderiaceae_C; genus Rhizobacter. Next base: position 975 of record NZ_JANOCG010000215.1, on the reverse strand, counting down.
CTGACACGCGGCCCAAGCACCATCGGGCATCACATCAACGCCGTCCGTTTGCGCATTCAGGGAAACAACATGACAACACGCCACCTTCGCAACCTGGTCTGGCTCGCCTGCATGACGGCCAGCGGCGCCGCGCATGCCGACTACGTGAGCAACCTGGGCGCGATCAACGCGCCTGCGGCCATCGCGTTTTCCAACTCGACGGGCACCAACCTCTCGGCGGGCACGATCGTCGCGCCGCTCTACAACTTTCGCGACCGCTGGACCTTCACCCTCGGCGACAACGCCAACCTGACAAGCCTGGTGGCATCGTTTTCGTTTGCCGGCACCTTCGGCATCGACAACATCCAGGTCAACCTGCTCAACGCGGCCGGTGTGGTGGCGATGGGCTGGCAAAACGTGACCATGATCGGCCCGTTCACCACCACCGTGTCGGTCACGCCCGCGAGCGGGTTGACGGCAGGCGATTACACCCTGCACGTACGTGGTTTGTTGTTGAACCCGCCGGCCTCCTATGCAGGCAGCCTGATCGCGGCAGCGCCGACCGTGGTGCCGTTGCCTGCCGCACTGCCGATGCTGCTGCTGGGCCTGGGTGCGCTCGGTGCTGCTGCTCGCAAGCGCACGCAGCGTTGACTTGAAGCAAAGGGGCGGGTGATGACCAGCATGGAAGAGTTTGCGTTCATCGCGGCACAGTTGGAGTGGTTGCAGGAGCACTTGCGCTCGCAGGGGCCGGTGGCTGAGGGCGGTCGCATGGAGAGTGCGCTGAATGCTTTGGCTTGCGCGCATGCGGTCATCGTGGAGCTTGGGAACATCGGTGCTTCTGCTGAGCCTGCTTCGGCTTTTCCGGCGGCCTGACGGGCGGTCATTCCCGCGGAGGCTTCTTCTCACTGCGTGAGACTGCGTCGGGATGTGCCCCCGACAGGGCAGTAACTTTCTTTTGCTTCGCCAAAAGAAAGTCACCAAAGAAAAGGCGACCCT
>NZ_JANOCG010000214.1:0-16167 GCF_031412075.1 Rhizobacter sp. | reverse complement strand
CGGTGATCTACATGTGCGAGCACACCGACAAGGGTGCGCTGGGCCTGGTGATCAACAAGCCGATCGACATCAAGCTCAAAAACCTGTTCGAAAAGGTCGAGCTCACCCTCGACCGTGAAGACCTGGCCGACGTGCCGGTCTACTTCGGCGGGCCGGTGCAAACCGAGCGCGGCTTCGTGCTGCACGAGCGCCTGGGGGGTGAAGCAGGCGAGGGCGGGCACTACAACTCGTCGCTGCAAATCCCGGGTGGGCTGGAGATGACCACCAGCAAAGACGTGCTCGAAGCCTTGTCGAACGGCGCTGGCCCGAAAAAGATCCTGGTCACGCTCGGCTACAGCGGCTGGAGCGCGGGCCAGCTCGAAGAAGAGATCGGCCGCAACGGCTGGATCAACGTCGGCGCCGAGCCCGGCATCATCTTCGACACGCCGGTCGAACAGCGCTACGACAAGGCACTGTCGCTCTTGGGCATTGACCCGCGCATGCTGAGCCAAGAGGCGGGGCACGCGTGAGCTTCGCGGCCATGCCTCCCCCAAATCCCCGCTCCTTTCTTGCTTTTGATTTCGGCACCCAGCGTGTGGGTGTGGCCAGCGGCAACACCCTGACGCGCACCGCCACGCCCTTGCGCACTGTCGCGGCCGAAGGTGACGCCCGTTTTGCCGCGCTTGGCGCACTGATTGCCGAATGGCAGCCCGATGCCCTGGTGGTCGGCGTGCCCTTCCATCCCGACGGCGCAGCGCACGACAATACCGCCCGCGCGCAGCGCTTTGCCCGCCAGCTGCACGGCCGCTTCAAGCTGCCGGTGCACGAGGTGGACGAGCGTTACACCACGACCGAAGCGCATTCGCACGGCGCCAGCGACGTCGATGCCGCTTCGGCCGCGATCATCCTCGAGCAGTACTTGAGAAACTTGCCATGAGCACTTTGCACCTCGATGCCGAAGCCCTCTACACCGACCTCTTGTCGGGTGTGCGCGGCCTGCTGCAACCCGACACCGTGCTGGTCGGCATCTGGTCGGGCGGCGCCTGGCTGGCCGAGCGGCTGCAAAAAGACCTCAAGCTGCCCGGCGAGATCGGTGTCATCTCCAGTGCCTTGCACCGTGATGATTTTTCGTCGCGCGGGCTGTCGAGCGCCGACCCCACCAAGCTGCCCTTCGAGATCGAAGGCCGGCCCATCGTGCTGATCGACGACGTGCTCTACACCGGCCGCACCACCCGTGCTGTGGTCAACGAGTTGTTTGACTTCGGCCGCCCCGCGAGCGTGACGCTGGCCGTGCTGGTGGATCGCGGTGGGCGCGAGTTGCCCATCCATCCTGCGTACTCGGCGGCACGGATCACATTGCCCAAAGAACACAAGCTGCGCCTGGCGCGCGACGAGGCTGGCCGCTTCAGCTTCGACATCAAGGAAGGTGCATGACCCGCAACCCCCAACTGAACAAACACGGCGAGCTGATCCACCTGCTCTCCATCGAAGGCCTGCCGCGCGCGGTGTTGCACAACATCCTCGATACCGCCGGCACCTTTCTCAGCGTCAACGACCGCGAGGTGAAGAAGGTGCCCCTCTTGCGCGGCAAGAGCGTCTTCAACCTCTTCTTCGAAAACAGCACCCGCACCCGCACCACCTTCGAGATCGCGGCCAAACGTTTGAGCGCCGACGTGATCAACCTCGACATCGCCAAGTCGAGCGCGGCCAAGGGCGAGAGGCTGCTCGACACCATTGCGAACTTGTCCGCGATGCACGCCGACATGTTCGTGGTGCGCCACAGCGAGAGCGGTGCGCCTTACCTGATCGCCCAGCACTGCGCGCCGCATGTGCACGTGGTCAACGCCGGTGACGGCCGCCATGCGCACCCGACGCAAGGGCTGCTCGACATGTACACCATCCGCCACTACAAACAAGACTTCACCAAGCTCGTGGTGGCGGTGGTGGGCGACATCGTGCACTCGCGTGTGGCGCGCTCCGACATCAACGCCCTCACCACGTTGGGTGTGCCCGAGATCCGCGCCGTCGGCCCCAAGACCCTGGTGCCGAGCGACTTGAAAGAGATGGGCGTGCGCGTGTGCCACGACATGGTCGAAGGCATCAAGGGCGCCGACGTGATCATCATGTTGCGGCTGCAAAACGAGCGCATGAGCGGCGCCATGCTGCCGAGCGCCGGTGAGTTCTTCAAGAACTACGGGCTCACGCAAGAGAAGCTGGCCCACGCCAAACCCGACTGCATCGTCATGCACCCGGGCCCGATCAACCGCGGTGTCGAAATCGACTCGTCGGTGGCCGATGGGCGGCAGAGCGTGATCCTGCCGCAGGTCACCTTCGGCATTGCGGTGCGCATGGCGGTCATGTCGACGATTGCGGGCAACAACGCCTGACGGGAGCACACAAGAAGATGAAACTGCTGATCAAGAACGGCCGCTTGCTCGACCCAGCGACAGGGCGTGACGAACCAGGCGACGTGGCCATCGCCGCGGGCCGCATCGTCTCGCTGGGCAAGGTCAACCCCGACTTCCATGCCAACCGCAGCATCGACGCCAGCGGCCTGATCGTCGCCCCCGGTCTGGTCGACCTGGCAGCCCGCTTGCGCGAGCCGGGCCACGAACACGAAGGCATGCTTGAGTCGGAGATGGCCGCCGCGGTCGCCGGCGGTGTGACCAGCCTGGTGTGCCCGCCCGACACCGACCCGCCGCTCGACGAACCCGGCCTGGTGGAGATGCTCAAGTTCCGCGCGCGCAACCTCAACCAGTCGCACCTTTATCCGCTCGGCGCGCTCACGCGCAACCTGGCCGGCGAGGTGCTGACCGAGATGGCCGAACTTACCGAAGCCGGCTGCGTGGGCTTCTCGCAGGCCGATGTGGCGCTGGCCGACACCTTGGTGATGCAGCGTGCGCTGCAGTACGCATCGACCTTCGGCTACAGCGTGTGGCTGCGCCCGCAAGACTCCTACCTCGGCAAGGGTGTGGCCGCCAGCGGCGCGCTCGCCACGCGGCTGGGCTTGTCGGGTGTGCCGGTGATCGCCGAGACGATTGCGCTGCACACCATCTTCGAGCTGGTGCGTGCGACCGGTGCAAGGGTGCACCTGTGCCGCCTGAGCAGTGCCGCTGGCATCGAGCTCGTGCGCCGCGCCAAGGCCGAGGGCTTGCCGGTCACCTGCGACGTGAGCGTCAACCAGCTGCACCTGACCGACATGGACATCGGCTACTTCAACGCCGCCATGCGCCTCACGCCGCCGCTGCGCCAGCAGCGCGACCGCGACGCCATCCGCGCCGCGCTGGCCGACGGCACGATCGACGCCCTGGTGAGCGACCACACGCCGGTCGACGAAGACATGAAGAACCTGCCCTTTGCCGAAGCCGAACCCGGTGCCACCGGCCTGGAGCTGCTGCTGAGCCTGGCGCTCAAGTGGGGCGAAGAGCAGGGTGTGGGCCTGGGCAAGACGCTCGCTTCGGTGACCTGCGAGCCGGTGCGTGTGCTGGGCGAGGCGCTGGGCTCGCTGGCCTCCAGTGCCGGCCGCCTGGTTGAAGGGGGTGTGGCCGACCTGTGCCTGTTCAACGCCAGCGAGCGCTGGACGGTGCACCCCGCCGCGCTCAAGAGCCAGGGCAAACACTCGCCGTTCGAGGGGTATGAGTTGCCTGGCCGCGTGAAGTACACGCTGGTCGCCGGCCACCTGGCCTACGAGGCCGCTTGAGCCCGGTGCTGCGTCAACTGCGAGGGGTTTGGCGGCTGACCCATTGTGTCGTGCACATTGGCGCCGGCATGCTGCGCTGCGCGCTGATCTACCCCTTTGCCACGCCGGCCCAGCGCATGCAACAGACCGGCCGCTGGTGCGCCAAGATGGCCCGCGTGCTGGGCCTGCAGATCCATGGCACGGGCGCGTCGCACCCCGGCCCGGTGCTGCTGGTGGCCAACCACATCTCGTGGCTCGACATCCTCGCCATCAACGCGGTGCACCCGACGCGCTTTGTCTCCAAGGCCGACGTACGGGCCTGGCCGGTGCTGGGCTGGCTGGTGGCGTGCGGTGGCACCTTGTTCATCGAACGTGAACGCAAGCGCGACGCGCTGCGTGTGGTGCACCAGATCGCCGATGCGTTGAAGCAGGGTGACACCATCGCGATGTTCCCCGAAGGCACCACGGGCGATGGCTCCTCGCTCTTGCCCTTTCACGCCAACCTGCTGCAAGCCGCGGTGTCGACCGGCACGCCGCTGCAACCCATCGCGATGCGGTATGTCGATGCCGACTCGCAGCCCAGCCGCGCGGTGGTGTGGGTGGGTGACACCACGCTGGTCGCGTCGCTGTGGCAGGTGGCCACGGCCGACCGCATTCAAGCCTTCGTGATGCAGTTGCCGGCGCTGCCGACCGTTGGGCAAGACCGCCGCGCGCTCGGCGAGGCCGTGCGGGTGCAGATCAGCGCCACGCTGGGCTTCGACGAAAGCGCATCAGCGCCCCACCCTTAAAGGCAGTTCACCGGAAGGTAGACGGCGGGCACGTCGGTCTTGTCGGTGCCCATGGCCCGCATGTTCTCGGGGGGCCGCGCGCGGCCGCACACCCAGGCGACGGGCACGACCTGCGCGTCTTCGATCACACCCGGGCGCAGCGTCAGCGTCTTGCCCCGCAGCGCGCCGTTGGCGCGGTTGCCGAACACGATGTGGATGGCGCCGTTTTCCACCGTGACCGACTTCACCACGTTGCTCACGATCTTGTCGGGCGCGGGCAGCCCGGCGCTGGCGTTGTCTTCGGGCAGGGTCTTGGTGGCGGCCCAGGTGGCGGCCACCGGGTCCTTGGCAATCTTCGCCAAGGGCATGGCTTCGACGATGTTCTCGCGGATGTACTTGTTCTGCAGGCTGGGCACGGCCATCAGCGCGAGGATGGCGATGATGGCCACCACGATCATCACCTCGATGAGGCTGAAGCCGTGGGCTGGTGGGGTCGCAGAAGTGTGGGCTGTGTTCACGCGAGGCAGGCCGGGTGGAGACGGTAGGTGGAGACGGGGCTATTCTGCGGCATGCCGCCAGACGCCGGCGCGGCAGAGTGTGTCAAGCGGCTAAGCTGTGTCACGCCTCACCAGCCCCATGAAGATCATCGACACCGCCACCACCCGCGCTGCGCTGGGCTTTGATCGCCTGGTGCCCGCGCTGGCGCAGATGTTTGCCAGCGGCTGCGAGTCGCCGCCGCGCCACGTGCACAGCCTGCCTGCGTTCACCGTGCTTATCATGCCGGCCTGGCAGGCCGGTCGTTACCTCGGTATCAAGACGGTGACCATCGCGCCCGGCAACTCGGGCCTCGGACTGCCCGGCCTGCATTCGACGTATCTGCTGTACGACGCCACCACCGGTGTGCCACTGGCGCAGATGGACGGCAACGAGATCACCTCGCGCCGCACCGCCGCGACCTCGGCGCTGGCCGCTTCTCACCTCGTGCGGCCCGATGCGCGCCACCTGCTGGTGGTGGGAGCAGGCCGCGTCGCCAGCCTGCTCGCCGAGGCCTACCGCAGCGTGTTGCCGATCGAGCAGGTGACGGTGTGGAGCCGCACGCCAGAAGCCGCGGCCGCCCTGGCGGCGCAGTGGCGCGGGCGCGGCATCGATGCGCGTGCCACCGACGACCTGTCGCAGGCTGTGCGCCAGGCCGACGTCGTCAGCAGCGCCACCCTGGCCACCGAGCCGATGATCCGCGGCGAGTGCTTGAAGCCTGGCAGCCACCTCGACCTGATCGGCAGCTTCACGCCGGCCATGCGCGAGGCCGACGACGACTGCTTTCGCGGGGCACACATCTATGTCGACACCGAAGAGGCCTGCCACAAGAGTGGCGAGTTGCTGGGGCCGATCTCGCGAGGCGTGTTGGCCGCAAACGATCTGGGCGGCACGCTGGCGCAGCTGTGCCGTGGCGAGGTGGCCGGGCGTGCGTCGGCCACGGGGCGCACGGTCTTCAAGTCGGTGGGCACGGCGCTGGAAGACCTGGCCGCGGCCGTTCTGGTGTACGAATCGCACGCCGTCTGAGCGGGGTTGCTCCAGGTGACAGCGGGGCCCCAGCGGCTGCGCTATGGTCGTTCGCTTGAGCTCGCTCACCTCCGTTTCCCGCCTGCGCTGGATTCGCCATCAGTGGCAGCGCCGCTTCGCCCGCCCGCGCGGTGTGTGGGGCCTGGCCGGGCCGGTGCTGGTGCAGGAGCTCGCCCTGGTGCTGACCGGCACGGTGGTGATGGCGCTGGCCAGCCACCTCGGCCCGGCGTCGGTGGCGGCCATCGGCATGATGGACGCGCTGGGCTACCTGCTCAACGCGGTGTACGGCGGGCTGGCGATGGGGGCCACCGTGACGGTGGCGCACTGCCTGGGCGCCGGCCGCCGCCACGACCTGCGCGCTGTGGCCTTCAGCGCGCTGCTGCTGGCGCTGTGCAGTGCAGCATTCATCGCCGCTCTGCTCTGGTTCACCCGCGGCCTGTGGATCGCCATGCTGCTGCCTGGCGCCGAAGCCTCGGTGGTTTCGCAGGCCGATCGTTACTTTCGCTGGCTCATCGTGGCCGGGTTGCCCACCGCGCTGGTGATGGTGGCCTGTGGCGTGCTGCGCGGCATGGCCCGCACCGACACCGCCATGCGCGTGCAACTGGCGATGAACCTGCTGCAGATCTTGCTGGCAGCACTTTTCATGAACGGCGCCAACGGCAGCGTGGCGGGTGCGGGCGCCGCCTTGCTCTGTGCGCGCAGCGCGGGTGTGGTGCTGGTGTTGATCGCGTTGTGGCCCACGCTGCAGCGGGCGCTGGAGCACGCGGCTGGCTCACCCGTGCGCAGCGAGTTTGTGCGCGCCATCTTGCGCGTGGGCTGGCCGGCGGCGCTGGAGACATCGTTCTTCCACGTCGGCAAGCTGATCACGCAGACCATGGTGGTGAGCCTGGGCACCACGGCGATGGCGGCCAACTTCATCGCCTTCTACGTCAGCGCCATGCTCTACGCCCCCGGCACGGCGCTGGGCGTGGCCGCCACCACGCTGGTGGGCATGCGCCTCGGCGCTGGCCAGGCGCAACGGGCGCACCGCATGCTGCGCCGCCTGGTGCGCAGTGCCAGCTGGTCGCTCACCTGGGTGGGCTTGCTGGTGCTGCCGCTGGCATGGCCCTTGGCCAGCTTGTTCGGCAACGACCCCGAGGTCACGCGCCAGGCGGCCTGGTTGATCGCCTTGAGCTGCCTGTTCATGCCGGTGTGGGCGGGGTCTTTTGTGCTGCCCGCAGGCTTGCGCGGAGCGGGCGACACCCGTTATGCGCTGGTGGTGGGCACGGCCACCATGTGGGGCCTGCGCATCATGGCCGGCTACCTGATGGGCGTCGTGCTGGGCCTGGGTGTGGTGGGTGTGTGGCTGGGCATGTTCGGCGACTGGGTGGTGCGCAATGGGCTGTTTCGCAAACGCATGCGCAGCACCGCCTGGACGCGCCACCGCGTGCTGGGGTGACCCCGGCCAGAGCCAAAGTGGCCGCCCGCTTGCAGTATTTGGCAAAACGGGGTGAAGCGCCTCTGTCGCTCTGAGCGCTGCAAGGCTACATTGCAGCGATAGCGGAGGCTGCCATGGCGTTTGTGAAGATGGTGCGATCCCAGGTTCATTTCGGCGCTCCCTCCTTGTGGGAGGTGCGTGACGCCGAGGGGCATTTGCTGCTGGCACGTGGTGCCGTCATTGAAGACGACGAACAGCTCGCCGCGCTGCTGGCGCATGGCGCGATGGTCGACCCCGAAGAAGTCAAGGCGGCGCTCGCAGCCCAGGCCCTGGCCAACGGGCGCCCGATCGAAGCGCCGGCACCCGACCCCCGCCCGGCCAGCCTGTTTGCCTTGTGGGACAAACTCTTCTGGCGCCTGGAGCGCGCGGTCAAAGGCATCAAGGAAGAGGCCGGCTTCCCGGCGCGCATCGACGAACTCGCCCAGCACCTGGCGCTGCTGGTGGAGCGCGACGCCGACATCGGCATCTTCATGGCGGTGCGCCAAGACAATCACCGTTTTGCGATCTACGGCCTGAGCCATGCGGTGTTCACCGCCTCGCTGTGTTTCCTGATGTCGCAACGCATGGGCTGGCCGCGCGAGCGCAGCATCACGCTGGTGAAAGCCGCGCTGACCATGAACATGTCGGCCTTCGAGTTGCAGGGCCGGCTTGCCGCACAGGGCGTGCCGATGCTGGAGGAGCAACGCGTGATCCTGCATGAGCACCCGTTGCAGAGCGCGCAGATGCTGCGTGAGGTGGGCGTGGCCGATGAAGAGTGGCTCACCGCCGTGGAGCAACACCACGAGTGGCCTGATGGAACAGGCTACCCGCGCCAGCTCACTGAAATGAGCGAGATGGCCCGCGCGCTCAAGTACGCCGACGTGTTCATCGCCAAGATCAGCCCGCGCGCGATTCGCAAGCCGCTCAGCGTGCAGGAGGCGGCGCGCCAGTTGTTCAAGCTCGATGGCGGCGGGCCGATGGCCATGGCCATCATCAAGGAGTTTGGTATCTACCCGCCGGGCGAGTTCGTGAAGCTCAAGTCGGGCGAGCTGGCGGTGGTGATACGTCGCTCGGCGAGCTCCAACACACCGCTGGCGGTGAGCATCACCGACAAGACCGGCGTGCCCGTGTTGCACGTGGCACGCCGCGAAACCGCGCGGCCCGAACACGCCATCACCGGGCTGGTGGCCGACAAGTCGCTGCTGACCCGCGTGCCGCCGGAGCGGCTGTACGGTTTGCCGGGTTAGGCCTTGTCGCTTTGCAGGTAATAGCTCTTGATGGGCTTGAGGTCGGCATCAAGCTCGTAGACCAGCGGGCTGCCGTTCGGGATGTTCACGCCCACGATGTCGGCGTCGGCGATGTTGTCGAGGTACTTCACCAGCGCGCGAATGCTGTTGCCGTGCGCCGCGATCACCACGCGCTTGCCGGCCTTGATGGCCGGGGCGATGCTGTCGTTCCACACCGGCAGCACCCGATCGACGGTGTCTTTGAGGCATTCGGTGAGCGGGATGTCTTCGGGCTTGAGCTTCGCGTAGCGGATGTCGTTGCGCTGGCTCATGGGTGAATCGGCAGTCAGCGGCGGGGGCGGCGTGTCGTAGCTGCGGCGCCAGATCAGCACCTGCTCGTCACCGTACTGCTTGGCTGTTTCGGCCTTGTTGAGGCCTTGCAGCCCACCGTAGTGACGCTCGTTCAGGCGCCAGTGGTGCACCACCGGAAGCCAGGTGCGGTCCATCTGGTCGAGCGTGTGCCAGAGTGTCCAGATGGCGCGCTTGAGCACCGAGGTGTAGGCCACGTCGAAGTCGTAGCCACCGGCCTTGAGCAGCCGCCCGGCCTCCTGGGCTTGCGCGACGCCGGTGGGCGTGAGTTCCACATCGACCCAGCCGGTGAAGCGGTTTTCGAGGTTCCAGGTCGATTCGCCGTGGCGAATGAGCACAAGTTTGTACATGGCAGAGGTGCGTGCGGGGCACACGGCAATCGGGGAAAGGGCCGAATTCTATAATTCGCCTTTGCCTCCAACACCCTGGGCCTCCTTGTGAAATTCTTTGTCGACAACTGGTATCTGATCGTGATGGCCCTGGTTTCGGGTGGTTTGCTGCTGTGGCCACGCGTTCGCTCGGGCGCCGGGGCCGGTGCGGTGAGCACCGCCGAGGCGGTGCAGCTGATCAACCGCGAACGAGCCGTGCTGATCGATGTGAGCGAGGCCCCCGACTACGCCGCCGGCCATGCCATCGGCGCCAAGAGCGTGCCCTTGAGCGGCCTGGAAGCCAGCACCGACCTGCCCAAGAACAAGGCCTTGCCGCTGGTGGTGGTGTGTGCCACTGGCTCACGCGCCTCGCGTGCCGTGGGTATCCTGCACAAGCTGGGATTTGCCAACGCGCGGCCCCTGGCCGGCGGCTTGAAGGCCTGGCGCGAAGCCAACCTCCCGGTCGAAAAATCAGCCTGAGCGGAGGCCAGCCATGCAGGCGGTGAAGATGTACACCACCCAGGTGTGCCCGTTTTGTCAGCGAGCCAAGATGCTGCTCCAGCAGCGCGGGGTGGCGCACATAGAGGAAGTGCGCGTCGATCTCGACCCGTCCCAGCGCGACACCATGGTCCAGATCACCGGGCGACGCACGGTGCCGCAGATCTTCATCGGCGACACCCATGTGGGCGGCTGCGACGACCTGATGGCGCTCGATCAACGCGGTGGCTTGATGCCCCTGCTGCAGGGCGCCTGAGCCGTCACAAGGCCTCGGACATAATCCAGCGCCCGCAGGTGCGGGCCCCCTTTCACTTACGCATTCAATCCAGCGAGATCACCATGGCCGACGACAACACCACTCCCGTGTTCCAGATTCAACGCGTGTACCTGAAGGACTTGTCGCTCGAGCAACCGAACTCGCCGCAGATCCTGCTCGAGCAAGCCCAGCCGCAGGTCGACATCAACCTGGCCCTGGCCGCCAACCCGGTGACCGACGGCATCTACGAAGTCAGCGTGACCGCCACCGTCACCACCACCGTGGCCGACAAGACGCTGTTCCTGGTCGAGGCCAAGCAGGCCGGCATCTTCGAGATCCGCAACATCCCTGACGACCAGCTGCAGCCCATCATCGGCATCGCCTGCCCGCAGATCATCTACCCCTACCTGCGAGCCATCGTCTCTGACGTGTGCACACGTGCCGGCTTCCCGCCGGTGGTGCTGGCCGAGGTGAACTTCCAGGCCATGTACGAGGCGCAGCAACAGCAGCAAGCGGCTGCCGGCAACGGCGCCCAGCCGAGCCTCAACTGACCCACCACAGGCAGCGATGAACCTGACGCTGCTGGGGGCCGGCGCCTGGGGCACGGCCCTCGCAGCGAGCACGGCCGCTCGACACCCCACGCAGCTGTGGGCGCGCGACGCGCAGCAGTGCCGGCAGCTGCAGTCCACACGCGAAAACCAGCGCTACCTGCCGGGTGTGCCGTTGACCGGCAGCCTGCGGATCACAGGCGATTTCGATGCCGCCGTGGCGCACGCGCAAGACGGCCTGATCGTGATCGCCACCCCGATGGCCGGGCTGCAGGAAATGCTGCAGCGCCTGCCGGCCACCGCACCCGGTGTGTTGTGGCTGTGCAAGGGCTTTCAGGAAGGCAGCGGGCTGCTCGGCCACGAGGTGGCTCGCGCGGTGCGGCCCGGGGCGGCGAACGTCGGCATCTTGTCCGGCCCAAGCTTTGCGCTCGAAGTGGCGCGTGGCCAGCCGGCAGCGCTGGTGGTGGCGAGCACCGACGAGGCCTTGTGCCAGAAGGCCGTCGAGGCTTTTCACAGCGACAGCCTGCGCATCTACGCGTCCAGCGACCCGGTCGGTGTGGAAGTGGGCGGTGCGGTCAAAAACGTGATGGCCATTGCCACCGGCATTGCCGATGGCCTGCAACTGGGGTTCAACGCCCGCGCGGCGCTCATCACCCGCGGCCTGGCCGAGATGACGCGCTTGGGCGTGGCACTCGGCGCCCGCGCCGAAACCTTCATGGGCTTGAGCGGCCTGGGCGACCTGGTGCTCACCGCCACCGGTGACCTGTCGCGCAACCGCAAGGTGGGGCTGCTGCTCGCACAAGGCCTGCCGCTCGCGCAAATCTTGCAAGACCTTGGCCACGTGGCCGAAGGGGTGGCCTGTGCCGCGACCGTGCTCCAGCGTGCCCAGGCCCTGGGTGTCGACATGCCGATCACCGAAGCCGTGGTTCGCGTGCTCGAAGGCCAAGTCAGCCCAGTTCGGGCGATCCAGGAACTGATGTCGCGCGACGCGCGGCGCGAACACTGAAACGGCTCAGGCGCCGCCGCGGTAGCCGTTCTGGCGCCAGGCTTCGAACACCGCCACCGCCACGGCATTGCTGAGGTTGAGGCTGCGCTGCTCGGGCCGCATCGGCAGGCGCACACGCTGCGAGGTGGGAATGCTGTCGCGCAGATCGGTGGGCAGGCCGGCGGTTTCCGAGCCGAACACCAGCCAGTCGCCGGGCTGCCAGCTGACGTTTGAAAACGCCTGGCTGCCGCGGGTGGTGAAGGCAAACAATCTTGTGGGGTCCGGCTGGGCCGAGTCGACGAATGCGCTCCACGACGCATGGCGTTGCACGCTCGCGTACTCGTGGTAGTCGAGCCCCGCACGGCGCAGCAGGCGGTCGTCCATCGAAAAGCCCAGCGGCTCGATCAAATGCAAGGCGCAGCCGGTGTTGGCCGCCAGGCGGATCACGTTGCCGGTGTTGGGCGGGATCTCGGGCTGGACCAGGACGATGTTGAACATGAGGGCGGGATTGTCATGCCAGTCACGCGGGCCGTGGTGTGCGTGCCAGTGCCCACGCTTCAACGCGTGACGCGCCGGCTTGCTTGAGCACCCGGGCGATCTCGCCGAAGGTGGCGCCGGTGGTCATCACGTCATCGATCACGGCCACCGAGAGGCCGCTCAACTCGGCCCGCCGCAGCGGCTCCACCGCGAACACACCGCGCACATTGGCCGCACGCTCTTCGGGTGGCAGGGCCAACTGGTGGGGGCTGTCTTTCAAGCGCAGCAGAAGACTGGCGTCGGTTTGCAGCGTGAGCGCACGCCCGAGCCTGCGTGTCAGCTCCCAGGCCTGGTTGAAGCCACGTTCGCGCAGCCGCTCGGCGCTCAGCGGCACTGGCAACAGCAGATCGGGTGCGGGTGTGTGGGCACACTGCCGTGCTGTCTGCAGCAGTTGCGACAGGGCGGGTGCAAGGTCGAGCGCCGCGTGGAACTTGAACTGCGTGATCAACGCCGACCACGGGTGGGCGTAGTCCACACCGGCCAGCGCACCATCGAACGCCGGCGGGTTGACGATGCATGCGCCGCAGGCCAGCACCCCTGGCGGCACCCGCGAGGCACAGCGCCCGCAGCGTGAGGCCGGCGCCGCAAAACGATGGTTGCACGCCGCACATACCGCCTGCTCGCCCCAACTGCGACACACCACGCACTGGCTGGGTATTTGCTGGAGCAAGCGTGTGAAAAGCACCGCGTCAATATACTGCCGCTCGACATGAGCGAGCCTTCTGCACCGACGACGCGACACCTCGACGTGATGAACGTGCGGGCCTGCCTGAGGCGGCTTGCGCGTGCCGAAGAAGCGCCCTGGTTGCACGCTGAAGTGGCACGCCGCATGGCCGATCGGCTGAGCATCATTCGCGCCAAACCCGAGGCCGTGCTCGACTGGTGGTCGTTCGGCGGCGCGGGCAGCTTGCTGTTGTCGCAGGCCTATCCGGCGGCGCGGCACCACGTCGTCGAGCCTACGGGGGCGCTGCAGGAGCGCAGCCGCCGGGCGGCACCGGCGGCGCCGTGGTGGTCGGCCCGGCGTTGGCGAGCGTCTGCTGTGCAGGTGATGTCGCCCGACGAGGTGGCACCGGCCAGCGTGCAGCTGGTGTGGGCCAACATGATGTTGCACGCCTCGGTTGACCCGGCCGCGCTGATGACCCGCTGGCAGCGTGCGCTCACCGTCGATGGCTTCGTGATGTTTTCCTGCCTCGGGCCCGGCAGCTTGCGCGACTTGCACGGGCTGTATCAGCGCCTGGGTTGGCCTGCTCCCATGGCCGACTTTGTCGACATGCACGACCTGGGCGACATGCTGGTGCATGCCGGGTTCTCCGACCCGGTGATGGACCAGGAGGTGCTCACACTCAGCTGGGACAGCCCGCAGGCGTTGTTGCGCGAGCTGCGCAGCCTGGGCTCGAACGCCTCACCCGACCGTTTTGCCGGTTTGCGCACGCCACGCTGGCGCGAACAGTTGCTCGCAGGGCTGGCCTCTCTGGCGGCACCCGATGGGCGCATCTACCTGCAGTTTGAAGTGGCCTACGGACACGCCTTCAAAGCCGCGCCGCGCCCACTCGTGAGTGCCGAGACCACGGTTTCACTCGAAGACATGCGTGCAATGGTGCGCACGAAATCACCTAGAGCATGAGAGGGCAGTGGGTGCATGAAAGGCTGCGTTAAACTGGCGGGCTTGAAAAAAGCAGGTTCGCCCGGGTGCGTCATCAGGTGGCGCGCACCCAACTCGATGTGAATTTTGATAACTGAAACGACCATGATGAAGACGACGAAATCACTTTGCCGGTCTCTCTGCGAGAGAGTGGCGCAGTTCAGCCTGGTGCTGGGTGCTGCGCTGGCGACCTCAGTTGCCATGGCCGTCAACAACCTGCCGGGCGGACCGGCCGTGAACCAGCTCGACCTGCACCCGCCGGTGACCAAGATCGCCGCCGAGCAGCAGTACCTGCACAACTTCATGATGATCTTGTGCCTCGTCATCTTTGTCGCCGTGTTCGGCGTCATGTTCTATTCGATCTTCAAGCACCGCAAGTCCAAGGGCCACAAGGCGGCCAACTTCCACGAAAGCGTGAAGGTTGAAATCGCGTGGACGGTGGTGCCCTTCATCATCGTGATCTTCATGGCGCTGCCGGCCACCAAGGTCGTGGTGGCGATGAAAGACACCAGCTCTGCCGACATCACCATCAAGGCCACCGGCATCCAGTGGAAATGGGGCTACGACTACCTCAAGGGTGAAGGCGAAGGCATCGGCTTCGTGTCCTCGCTCGACCCGACCCATCGCGAGATGTCCGATTCGGGCAAGCCGTCCGGCGACGACTACCTGCTCAAGGTCGACAACCCGCTGGTGGTGCCGGTCGACAAGAAGATCCGCATCATCACCACCGCCAATGACGTGATCCACGCCTTCATGGTGCCCGCGTTCGGCATCAAGCAAGACGCCATCCCCGGCTTCGTGCGCGACACCTGGTTTCGCGCTGAAAAGACAGGCGACTTCTATGGCCAGTGCGCCGAGCTGTGCGGCAAGGAGCACGCCTATATGCCCATCCACGTGAAGGTGCTCTCCGCCGAGGACTATTCCAAGTGGGTCGATGGGAAGAAGAAGGAAGCGGCTGCCAAGGCGGACGATCCAAACAAGGTCTGGGTGCTCGCCGATCTGGCCGCCCGTGGCGAGAAGGTTTATGCCGCCAACTGCGCCGCTTGCCACCAGGCCAGCGGCAAGGGCGCTGGGCCGATCAAGGCGATCGACGGCTCGCCGGTGGTGCTCGATGCCGACAAGTCCAAGCAGATCGCGATTCTGCTGAACGGTCAGAACAACGGCGCCATGCCCGCCTGGAAGCAGTTGAGCGACACCGAGTTGGCCGCCGTCATCACCTACACCAAGAACAACTGGTCGAACAAGACCGGCCAGCTCGTGCAGCCCGCTGAAATTGCAGCCGCACGCAAGTAATTCATAGTCCGCGTCAAGAACAAGCGCCCCAAAGGAAGACCCATGAGTGCAGTACTCGACCCCCAAGGCCACGTGGCCGGCCATGGCCATGACGACCATGCCCACGACGACCACCACCCTTACGGCTGGCGCCGCTGGGTGTACGCCACCAACCACAAGGACATCGGCACGCTGTACCTGCTGTTCTCGTTCACCATGCTGATGGTGGGTGGCGTTCTGGCGCTGCTGATCCGCGCCGAGCTGTTCCAGCCGGGCTTGCAGATCGTCAACCCGCAGTTGTTCAACCAGCTCACCACGATGCACGGCCTGATCATGGTGTTCGGCGCCATCATGCCGGCCTTCGTGGGCTTCGCGAACTGGATGATCCCGCTGCAGATCGGCGCGGCCGACATGGCCTTCGCCCGCATGAACAACCTGAGCTTCTGGCTGCTGATCCCGGCCGGCCTGATGCTCGTGGGTTCGTTCTTCATGCCCGGCGGCGCACCGGCTGCCGGCTGGACGCTCTACGCACCGCTCACGCTGCAGATGGGCCCCTCGATGGACGCCGGCATCTTCGCGATGCACATCCTCGGCGCTTCGTCGATCATGGGCTCGATCAACATCATCGTGACCATCCTCAACATGCGCGCCCCCGGCATGACGCTGATGAAGATGCCGATGTTCTGCTGGACGTGGCTGATCACCGCCTACCTGCTGATCGCCGTGATGCCCGTGCTGGCCGGCGCCATCACCATGACGCTGACCGACCGCCACTTCGGCACCAGCTTCTTCAACCCCGCCGGCGGCGGCGACCCGGTGATGTACCAGCACATCTTCTGGTTCTTCGGCCACCCCGAGGTCTACATCATGATCTTGCCGGCCTTCGGCATCGTGAGCCACATCGTGCCGGCCTTTGCCCGCAAGAAGCTGTTTGGCTACACCTCGATGGTGTACGCCACTTCGTCGATCGCCATCCTGTCGTTCATCGTGTGGGCCCACCACATGTTCACCACCGGCATGCCCGT
>NZ_JANOCG010000213.1:0-1760 GCF_031412075.1 Rhizobacter sp. | reverse complement strand
GACCTTGAGCAGCAGGTTCAGGCAGGCCAGCGCCGCGGCACCGGCGCCCGAGGCCACCAGCTTGACCTGGGCGATGTCCTTGCCCACCACCTTGAGGCCATTGAGCATGGCCGCCGCCACCGTGATGGCGGTGCCGTGCTGGTCGTCGTGGAACACCGGGATGTTCATGCGGCTGCGCAGCGCGCGCTCCACATAGAAACAGTCAGGGGCCTTGATGTCTTCGAGGTTGATGCCGCCGAAGGTGGGCTCGAGCGACGCGATGATGTCGATCAGCTTGTCGAGGTTCTTCTCGTTGACCTCGATGTCGAACACGTCGATGCCGGCGAACTTCTTGAAGAGAACGGCCTTGCCCTCCATCACCGGCTTGGCCGCCAGCGGCCCGATGTCGCCCAGGCCCAGCACGGCGGTGCCGTTGGTGATCACGGCCACCAGGTTGCCACGCGAGGTGTAGCGGAAGGCATTTGCCGGGTCGGCCACGATCTCTTCGCAGGCCGCGGCCACGCCGGGCGAATAGGCCAGCGCCAGGTCGCGCTGGTTCACGAGCTGCTTGGTCGCAGCGATGGCCACCTTGCCGGGCGTCGGGAACTCGTGGTACTCGAGCGCAGCGCGGCGCAACTCGGCGCGTTTTTCTTCTGAGGAGCTCATGGCCATGTCTCTCTTGAATATGTCTCGCTGAATCTCGCCGCGAGGCGCGGCTGCGCCAGGGTGGGCAGGGATTGTAGGAGCGCCCCGGTGGCGCCACTTGCGCGTTATTGCGTACCCCTCCCGGGGTGGCGTCCGCAATACTGGCGGCCACCCAGGCCCCACATGACCTTCCCGAACTCGACCTTCACCCCCGCCCTGGCCCGCCCTCGGCGCTGGCGGCGGGCGCTGCTGTGGGGCGCGCTGGTCGGCTTGCTGCTGGTGGCGCAGTCGCTGCTGGTGTGGCTGACGCTCGACTATGAAAGCAACCGCGCGCAAGAGCAGGTCGACGCGGCGGCGGCTGTGTCCATCGGCGACCTCAAACAAGCGCTCGGCCGCGACATGCAAGGCCTGCAGGCGCTGACCTGGAACGCGCCGCCGATCCCGCAGTGGCGTGCCGATGCGTCCGACCTCTTGCGCTCACGCCGCGAGCTGCTGCGTGTGGAGCGACGCGATGCCGGCATGCGCGTCGAGTCGGCCGTGAGCTCGCCCTTTCACGCGCAGATCTTCACCCAGATCCCGCGCGACAGCATGGAGTTCGAAGCGCAGCTGGCCTGCACCCACGCGCGCCGCCAGGGCAGCCCGTCGTATTCGCGCAGCTACTTCGTGCCCCTCACCGGCGGCATGGGGCAGGAGGTGGTTGACGTGTGCCTGCCTGCGCAGGTGGCGGGCGAAACCACCGGCTACATCGTCGCCACCTTCTCGCTCTCGCAGCTGCTCAACGAAGTGGTCACCCCCGAGGTGACTCGCGCGCACGAACTTTCGTTCGTCGAAGGCGACGGCACGCGTCTCGCGCGCGCCGGCCTGCCGCGTGGGCTGGGCGTGTTCCGTGCCAACCGCGTGCTCGACATGCCCGGGCTGACGCTGCAGTTGCGGGTGGACAGCGGCACTGGCAGCCCACGCCTGATCCCCAACCTGACCGTCGCGCTGGTGCTGAGCCTGTCGCTCGCGCTCGGTGTGGTCGTGTGGCTGCTGGCGCGCGACGTGCGCCGCCGCGCCCTCGCCGAAACCGCGCTGGCCGACGCGCTGGCCACGCGCCGGGCGATGGAAGACTCGCTTGTCACCGGGCTGCGCGCGCG
>NZ_JANOCG010000212.1:0-2411 GCF_031412075.1 Rhizobacter sp. | reverse complement strand
ATCGGCGGCCAACGTCTTCATCAACCGCTCGATCAGCATGGCCGGCACCGGTGCTTCGCAGCTCAACATCGTGTCGCCCGGCACCGTGACCTTCGCCACCGGCGCGACGCTCAGCACCAGCGCCGCCGGGCGCTGGCGCGTCTGGGCGCCCACCGTCGTCAACGCACCGGTTGCCGGCCCGGCAACCAATCTCTACGGCTGTGTGTTCGGCGACACCAGCACCTGCAGCGTCTCCAACATCACGCTGCCGACCACCGGCAACCAACTGCTGCACCCGACCCAGCCCACGCTCACCGTGACCGCCAACCCGGCCATCGGCTACATCGATCTGGCCTTGCCTGCCCTCACCTTCACCACCACCGGCCTGGTCAATGGCGACACCGCCGCAGGTGCGCTCGCCGGCTCGTTGACGTCTGCGCCCAGCGGCACCGGCACCTACGCCATCAGCCAAGGCAACCTGCGCTCACCACTGGGCTACAACGTGACCTTCACACCCTCCACGCTGACGCTGCGCCCCGGCATCACGCGCCAGATGCTGCAGTCGAGCTTCCAGGCCGAGCTGGCCTCCGACGTCTACGGCCGCAACCTCGACCAGCCCTACATCTGCACCGCTGCTTCGGTGCTGCGCGGCAGCCTGGCCGACGACAAACAAAACGACCCACTGGCCTCGGAGTGGGGCAAGGTGCGCAACCAGCCGCAGCTTTCGGGCTGCCTCAACGTGACCGACGGGGGCTCGTGTTCGGCCTTCTGACGCCTCATCACCATGGACCGCACCTCCTCCAGATTGACGAGAGTCACATCGATTCGGCCGCTACAGATGACTTTCGGCTGATGTAGCCCGGCCACTCGCTCCATAAAGTCCACTCATCGTGATTCAACCCCAGCCCCAGCGCATCACATGAACGCCCTCCCCGTCGAAGACCTGCTGGCCTCGCTCGGCGATGACGCCCCCTGTGGCGCCGACCTGGAATACGACCCGGCCTTTCTCGCCCTCGAAGAAGCCGCCCGCGGCAAGGCCGAGCAGCAGTTCGGCGACACCGTGATCGCCGCGCAAGAGCCCGACTGGCGGGTGGTGCACGAACAAGCCACCGAGCTCGCCCGCCGCACCCGCGACCTGCGCGTGGCCGTGCTGCTGGCCCGCTCCGGTGCCCGCCTGCATGGCGTGGCGGCTTACGCCAGCGCGCTGGCGCTGATCGCCGGCCTGCTCGAGCGCCACTGGGATCACGTCTACCCCAAGCTGGACGCCGACGACAACAACGACCCGACCATGCGCATGAACGCGCTGGCCCCCTTGGTCGACGGCACCGGCGGCCTGGCCGACCTGCGAGCCGCCGTGATCGGCGCGAGCCGCCCCCCGCTCACCGTGCGCCAGATCGAGCTCGCCGCTGGCAAGGCCGACCCCCGCCCCGACGAACTCGTGCCCACCCTCGACGGCGTGGTGCAAGCCGTGCAGGCCGCCGAGACCCAATCCGCTGGCACCGCCGCCGCGCTGAAACAGGTGCATGCCGAAGTGCTGCGCATCGAGGCGGTGCTGGGCGACAAGGTCGGCTCGGCCCAAGGCCCCGAACTGCGCCCGCTGCGCGTGCTGGCGCACACCCTGAACAACGTGGCCAACCAGGCCGAAGGCGGCGCTGCGGCCGATGCATCGTCTGGCGACAGCCCGACGACCAGCGGCCAGGGCAGCGTCTCCCGCGGCGCTACCGGGTCGCTGCAAAGCCGCGAAGACGTGGTGCGCAGCCTCGACCGCGCCTGCGAATGGCTGGAGCGAAACGAGCCCACCAACCCTGCCCCCCTGCTGATCCGCCGTGCGCAGCGGCTGATGGGCAAGAGCTTTCTCGAAATCATCAGAGACCTGGCGCCCGCCGGCATCGACCAGATCGAAAACATTGCCGGCAACGTCAACGAATGATCCGTAACAAGACTCCGTTCGGGCTGAGCCTGTCGAAGCCAGCGAGCACCTCGGTGCAGGCACTTCGACCAGCTCAGTGCGAACGGACACTTTGAACCCCAGCCCGAAGGAGCTTCACCATGGCCACCAGCAGTCAGAAATTCATCGCCCGCAACCGTGCACCGCGCGTCCAGATCGAATACGACGTGGAGCTCTATGGCGCCGAGAAAAAGGTGCAGCTGCCCTTCGTGATGGGCGTGCTGTCTGACCTCTCCGGCAAGCCGAGCGAGCCGCTGCCACCCGTGGCCGAGCGCAAGCTGCTCGAGTTCGACGTCGACAACTTCGACAGCCGCATGAAGTCGATGAAGCCGCGTGTCGCCTTCCAGGTGCCCAACACCCTGACCGGCGAAGGCAACATGAGCGTCGACATCACCTTCGAGAACATGGACGACTTCTCGCCCGCTGCCGTGGCACGCAAGGTCGACTCGCTCAACCAGCTGCTCACCGCACGCCAGCAGCTGAG
>NZ_JANOCG010000211.1:0-1699 GCF_031412075.1 Rhizobacter sp. | reverse complement strand
CGCAGGCGCGCCGAGAACTGCGTCTCGATGCGCTGGCTGAGATGGGCGGATAACTGCGGGCGACGAGCGGCGCTCGCCGAATTCGGGTTGAGAAGGACTTGCATGGTGCACCGGGAATTGCTGTGCACCCATTGAAGGCTGAAACGATTGGTTTCGTCAGTCACCCCCTGTCAACACTGACAGGGGGTGACTGTTTCTATCCGGGTCTTTTGCTACGAAATGTAAGGCGGACCCGCTCGGCGATCAGGCAAGCTTGCCGTGGCACTGCTTGTATTTCTTGCCGCTGCCACAAGGGCAGGGGTCGTTGCGGCCGACCCGGGCGTATTGGTCGTCGAAACCGGCCGAGCCCGTCAATCTGGCCGTGCTTTGGTCCACCATGGTCTCCACCTCGCCAGTTTCGGTCGGCGCCGTGTAGGTGACATTGGCGATCCGCTCGGCCCTGGTTTCGAGGTCCTCGGCCGCCTGCTCGAGTTGTTCGCCTGACTGCACCTTGACCGTCATCAGCAGCTTGGTCACTTCGTTCTTCACCGAGTCGAGCAACTGCCCGAACAACTCGAAGGCCTCGCGCTTGTATTCCTGCTTGGGCTGCTTCTGGGCGTAGCCGCGCAGGTGGATGCCCTGGCGCAGGTAGTCGAGCGCCGACAGGTGCTCGCGCCAGTGCGAATCGATGCTTTGCAGCAGGACGATGCGCTCGAACTGGGTGAAATTCTCCGGCCCGATCTGCTGCACCTTCTGCTCGAAGGCCTGGTTGGCCGCCTGCAGCACCTTTTCCAGCACTTCCTCGTCGGTGATGGACGAGGCGCCCTGCACTTCGGCCTGCAGGCTGATCGGCACGCCCCACTCGTCGGCGAGTACCTTCTCCAGCCCCGCCACGTCCCACTGCTCCTCCACCGATTCCTGCGGAACATATTCGTGCGTCAGGTCGGTGAAGCAGCCTTCGCGCAGCGAGGCGATCTGCGCCGACAGGTCGGTCGCGTCCAGGATGTCGTTGCGCTGCTGGTAGATCACCTTGCGCTGGTCGTTGGAGACGTCGTCGTATTCCAGCAGCTGCTTGCGGATGTCGAAGTTGCGCGCTTCCACCTTGCGCTGCGCGCTCTCGATGCTGCGGGTGACGATGCCGGCTTCGATGGCCTCGCCATCGGGCATCTTCAGCCGCTCCATGATGGCCTTGACCCGGTCGCCGGCGAAGATGCGCATCAGCGGATCGTCCAGGCTCAGGTAGAAGCGCGAGGAGCCCGGGTCGCCCTGGCGGCCGGAGCGGCCGCGCAGCTGGTTGTCGATCCGGCGCGACTCATGGCGCTCGGTGGCGATGATCCGCAGGCCGCCCAGCGAGGTGACGGTCTCGTGGTCCTTGGCCCATTGCGCGCGCAGTTCGGTCGACTTCGCCGCCTTGGCCGCGTCGTCCAGAGAATCGTCGGCCTCGACCGCCTCGACAGCCTTCTCCACGTTGCCGCCCAGCACGATGTCCGTGCCGCGGCCCGCCATGTTGGTGGCGATGGTGATCATCTTGGGCCGGCCGGCCTGGGCCACGATGTCGGCCTCGCGGGCATGCTGCTTGGCGTTGAGCACCTGGTGCGGCAGCTTCTCCTTGTTCAGGAGCTCGTCGATGATCTCCGAGTTCTCGATCGACGTCGTTCCCACCAGCACCGGCTGGCCGCGGTCATAGCACTCGCGGATGTCCTTGATGGCCGCCTCGTAC
>NZ_JANOCG010000210.1:0-11710 GCF_031412075.1 Rhizobacter sp. | reverse complement strand
GGCAACACCGGGCTTGCCCCGCTAGGCGGTCAACGGGGGCGCTGCCTACACTGCCGCACATGAACACCACCACCCTCACCACGGCCGACGGGCTGAAGCTGCACCTGCAAGACTGGCCCACCACCGAGGCGAGAGGGACGGTGCTGATCCTGCACGGCCTGGGCGAACACATCGGTCGCTACGAACACGTGGCGCAACACCTCAACAGCTGGGGCTGGAACGCCGCCGGTTACGACCACCGAGGCCATGGCCGAAGTGACGGCGCGAAGGGCCGGCTCAACGACAGCGAAGGCATGCTGCGCGACCTGTCGCTGGTGATCGACGCGGTGCGCAAGCGCCACCCCGGCCCACTGGTGCTGCTGGGGCACAGCATGGGCGGGCTGGTTGCCGCGCGTTTTGTGGCCGAAGGCCTGGGCCGCCCGGCAACCTGGCACCGCGCGGTCGATGCGCTGGTGTTGTCGTCACCCGCGCTCGCGGCCGACACCACCGGCGTGCAGAAGCTGCTGCTGGCGGTGGCCGGCACGCTGGCGCCCGACGTGGCCGTCAACAACGGCCTGAAGCCCGACTGGATCTCGCGCGACCCCAAGGTGGTGGCCGCCTACCTGGCCGACCCGCTGGTGCATGACCGCATCACGCCCCGGCTGGCGCGTTTCATATTGGATGGCGGCGAGCTGTCGCGCCAGCGTGCCGCGCAATGGACCGTGCCCACGCTGCTCATGTTTGGCGGCAGCGACCGCTGCGTGGCGCCACGCGGCAGCCGCGAGTTTGCGGCGGCCGCGCCCAAGTCAACGCTGACGACGCATGAGTTCAAGCCGCTCTTTCACGAGATCTTCAACGAGCCCGAGCAGGCCGAGGTGTTCGCGGTGCTGGGGCCTTGGCTGCAGGCCTTGAGGCTTCCCGCCTGAAGCCGTCGCAAGGCCGCGGGTTGACGGGCTAAGGCCGGCCGTCGGCCAATGACTTGGGCAAGGCCTCGGCCAGAAAGTCGAACACGCGCCGCACCAGGCGGTTGCCGTGGACTTCACGGTGCACCGCCAGCCAGCACGGCAGGGGCGGAACCTTCAACATCGGCAGCAGCGGCACCACACCCGGCAGGTAGCGCAAGGTGTAGCGGGTGAGGAAGCCGATGCCAGCCCCACACGCCACCATCCGGCCGTAAGCCAGCAGGTCATCGGTGCGCAGGGCAAAGTGCTCGCGCGTGAGCGGCACGCCGAAGTCGGCAAAGCCGCGAATCAGCGACTCGTCTCGGTCGAAGCCGACCAGGCGGTGGCGCTGCAGGTCAGACGGCTGCCGCGGCGTGCCGGCACCTTGCAGGTAATGCTCATGGGCACAGGCCGTGATGGGCAGGTCGGCCAACTTCTTGGCGACCAACGAGTCCTGCGCGGGCCGCACCAGGCGCACCGCGATGTCGGCCTCGCGCCGCAGCAGGTTGTTGACCTCGTCAGACGCCACCAGCTCCACCTGGATGCCCGGCTCGGCCACGCCGAGCGCCGCCAGCACCGGTGGCAGCAGGTAGCTGGCCGCCACCCGGCTGGTGGTGATGCGCACGGTGCCGGTGGCCGCCTCGTCACGGCCCGCCAGCGTGCGCGCGAGCGTCGCCGCACCGGCTTCCATCTCGCGCGCCGCACCGGCAATCGCCAACGCGGCCGCCGTGGGCACGATGCCCCGGCCGGTGCGCTCGAAGAGGGGCACCTTCAGCTGCGCCTCCAGCTCGGCAATGTGCCGCGACAGCGTGGGCTGCTGCGCGCCCAGCTTGCGGGCGGCGCCCATGATGCTGCCGGCTTCGAGCACGGCGAGAAAGCTTTTCAGAAGCGTCCAGTCGAAGGCATTCGGGCTCATGCGGAAATGTATATCTGGTTTGCAGACATCAGCAATTGCCGAATACCTCCAGCCCTTTCAGACTGGCGCCATTCCAACTGCCGACAGGGGCACGCACCATGAATCGCCGCAACTTCATTCGCATCGCTGGGGGTGGCGTCGTGATGGCCGCCACCACGCTTTCGGGCTGCGCACAGTCCACGCCGGCCGAGGCCATCGAAGCCTGGCACAGCGCGCCGCGCGAGACCGACCTGCGGCGCTGGGTGATCAGCCACGCCATCCTGGCGCCGAACCCACACAACCTGCAGTCGTGGCTGGTGGACCTGGGCACGCCGAATGAGATCGTGCTGCGCTGCGACCTGAAGCGCCTGTTGCCCGAGACCGACCCGTTCTCGCGCCAGATCATGATGGGCCAGGGCACCTTCCTCGAACTGCTGGACCTCGCAGCCCGCGAGCGCGGCCTGCGCGCCGACATCGAGCGGTTCCCCGGTGGTGTGTCGGCTTCGACCGATCAACTCGATGGCCGCGCCATTGCGCGCATCCGCCTCACCGAGGACAGCGCGGTGAAAAAGGACCCGCTGTTCGCGCAGATCCTGAACCGCCGCACCAACCGCAGCGCCTACGACCCCGCCCGCCCCGTGCCGGCGCCCGCCTGGAAAGCGATGGCCGACGCCGCCGTTGGCAACGCCGCCAGCCCGCTGCGCTTCGGTTGGGCCGGCGCAGATCAACCCGAGGTGCTGCAGCGCCACCGCAGCATCGCCACCGAAGCCTGGCTGATCGAGCTGACCACCGAGCGCACGGTGCTCGAGTCGTACAAGGTGCTGCGGGTCGGCGCGGCCGAAATCGCCCAGCACCGCGACGGTGTGTCGCTGCTCGACACCATGCCGGTGCTGATGAACCGCCTCGGCCTGCTCGACCGCACAAAAGCCCCCGCGCCAGGTGACTTTGCGTTGAAGGCGCAGGTGGATGGCTTCAACGCGAAGATCGCCTCCACACCGGGCTTTCTGTGGCTGATCACCGACACCAACGACCGCGCCGCTCAAGTGGCAGCAGGCCGGGCTTACGCACGGCTGCAACTGGCTGCCACCGCGCACGGTGTGTCGATGCACCCGTTGCAGCAGGCCTTGCAGGAGTACCCGGAACAGGCGGGGATGCACACCGCCATCCGCGGCTTGCTCGGCGCGGCGCAGCCTGCCCAAACAGTGCAGATGTGGGCGCGCGTGGGCTTTGCGCCGCAGGTGTCGCCGGCACCTCGGCGAGGCCTTGCGGCGCACCTTGCCGTGGCCTGACCCGGCCTACACTGGCGGCTCCCCACGAAGGAGCGCCCATGAACGCACGCGACCCGCTGCAACCCATCCAGCCCGACGAAGCCACCGCCCTCGCGGCCTTTGCCAACCGCACCTGGGACGACGAGATCGTCCCCGCCCTCACCCAGTACATCGCCATTCCGGCCAAGAGCCCGATGTTCGATGCGGAGTGGGAAAAACACGGCTACATCGACAAGGTGGTGCGCGACGCCGCCAGCTGGGTCGAAGGCAAGAAGGTGGCGGGGCTGAAGCTCGAAGTGATCCGCCTGCCTGGCCGCACGCCAGTGATCTTTTTCGAGGTGCCTGCCACCAAGGCTGGAAGCACCGACACCATCTGCCTCTACGGCCACCTCGACAAACAACCCGAGTTCAACGGCTGGCGCAACGATCTCGGGCCCTGGACGCCCAAGTACGAAAACGGCCTGCTCTACGGCCGTGGCGGCGCCGACGATGGCTACGCCGTCTACGCCTCGCTCACCGCCATCCTCGCACTCGATGCACAAGGCATCCCGCGCCCGCGCTGCGTGGGCCTGATCGAGAGCTGCGAAGAGAGCGGCTCCTTCGACCTGCCGGCGTATGTGGACGCGTTGAAGGGTCGTCTCGGCAACGTGAGTTTGGTCGTCTGCCTCGACAGCGGCGCCGGCAACTACGACCAGCTGTGGCTCACCACCAGCCTGCGTGGCAACGTGACCGGCACGCTCAAGGTCGAGATCCTCACCGAGGGTGTGCACTCGGGCGATTCGAGTGGTCTCGTGCCGTCGAGCTTTCGCATCATGCGGCAGGTGCTCGACCGGCTCGAAGACAGCCGCACGGGCGAGCTGCTGCCGCAGTTCTTTCACTGCGAAATGCCCGCTGACCGTGTGGTGCAAGCACGCGCCACCGCGCAGATCCTCGGTGACGAAGCCTGGAAGCGATTCCCCTGGGCCTGCGGCGCCGATGGCGGCCCCACGCTGCCCACCACCACCGACCCGCTGCAGTCGCTCATCAACCGCAGCTGGAAGCCCACGCTGAGCGTGACCGGTGTCGACGGCTTCCCGGCCATGAAAGACGCCGGCAACGTGCTGCGTCCCTACACCGCTTTCAAGCTCAGCCTGCGCCTGCCTCCGCTGGTGGACGCCGGCGCGGCCGCGCAGAAGCTGAAAGCCCTGCTCGAAGACAACGCGCCCTACAACGCCCGCGTGACCTTCGCCGCCGATGGCCGCGCCGACGCCCAGGGCGCGAGCGGCTGGAACGCACCGACCATCACGCCGTGGCTGGAAGACGCGCTCAATGCGGCGTCGCAGTCGCACTTCGGTGCACCCTGCGGCTACATCGGACAGGGCGGCACCATCCCGCTGATGGGCATGCTGCAAAAAAGCTTTCCGGCCGCGCAGATGATGGTCTGCGGCGTGCTCGGCCCCAAGAGCAACGCCCACGGGCCGAACGAGTTCCTCAACGTGCCATACGGCAAGAAACTCACCGCCGCCGTGGCGCAGGTGATGGCGGCGTGCCCTTGAGACTCACCTCCTCGCCGACGCCAGCTTGACCGGCGCGCCGCGGATGGCCAGCGCTGCTGTGTCCAGCGCCTCGCGCGGCGGCTTGCTGCCGGCGTTGATGTCTTTCAGCGCGGTGGTGAAGTGCTGCCAGAAGAGCGTCATCTCCACGTTGCTCGGCATCGGCCGGCCGGCGTAGATGGCGTCCATCGCGGTGCGAATGCGCGGGTCGGTGTAGAGCGTCCAGAACATCGACTTCGAGGCCGGCACACCGAGCGGCTTGTCGTTGTTCATCAAGGTCAGCCCCTTGGCCTTGAGCAGGTGGTTCTCCAGAAAATCGAGCGCCGCCGCGCGGTTGGGTGAGCCTTGCGTGACCATCGCACCGAGCACGCCGACGAAGGGCCGCGCCGGCTTGCCGTCGAGCGTGGGCAGCACCGCCACGCCGTAGTTGATCTTGGCTTTGGTGAGCGACTCCCAGGCCCACGGCCCAGTGATCCACAGCGCCTGCTTGCCCGATTTCATGGCCTCTTCGGCCTCGCCGTAGGTCTGCCCACCTTCGGGCAGCGCGCCGGCCTTCATCAGCTGCATCAGGTACTCGGCACCTCGCACCGCCCCGGGGTGGTTGATGCCGGTGTCGCGCGCGTCGAAGCTGCCGTCGAGCTTGCGCCGGAACACGTAGCCGCCCCCGGCTGACATCAGCGGCCAGGTGAAGTACGGGCTCTCGGTCTCCCAGCCGATGGCGCGTGCGCCGCGCGTCTTCAGCTTGTAGTGCAGCGGAATGATTTCTTCGAAGGTCTTGGGCGGCTCGGCCACCAGGTCCTTGTTGTAGATCAGCGCGACCGACTCCACCGACAGCGGGTAACCCCAGACCTTGCCACCTTGTGTGAAGCCGTCCCACGCCACCTGTACGATGTCGCCGCGCAGCGCCTCACTCGGCTGCACCGGGCTCAGCCAGCCTTGTTTGATCCACTCGCCCAGGCGGTCGTGCGGCCAGATCCAGATGTCCGGGCCCTTGCCGGCTTTCATCGCGTCTTCGAAGTTGCCCACCGCGTTGTCGAAGTGCTCGACCTTCACCCGCATGCCGCTGGCGCGGGCGTACTCGTCGGCCACTTTCTGCAGGCCGTTGTAGCCCTTGTCCTTGTTGACCCAGATGGTGAGCGTGCCCTTTTGTGCGGCCTGTGCCGGCACGCTGAGAGCCGACAGCAGCGCACCGCTGCCGAGGAATGTGGTGACCCGACGACGATCCATGTTTGACCCCTCCGTGTTCGATCGAACGAATTAAGTTACGCATCGTGAGAGAGAGTTTTTGGCGAAGCATCGGTGTTCACCCTGGAGAAATGGTCGCCTGCGTAATTTAGTTTCGTGTTTGTCGCATCCACAGGGGTGCATGTAGTACATCGCGCTGCCCGCCACTACGTAGCCGTTCGTACTACATGCGCTACAAAGTCACGGCACGTGGAAACGCGCGCATGCACACGCTGCCGCTGGCCGTAGCATCGGCCGCATGCAATTCAAGATGACATTTGCCACCCACCGTTTGCGCAGCGTCATGCTGTGCGCGCTGATGGCCCAGGGCGCTTCGGCCCACGCACAACAGGCCGATGTCGTGTCGATGACCTCGCGGGTGAATGCCGTGCAGCCGAAGATGCTGGCTTGGCGACGCGACATCCACCAGCACCCCGAACTCTCGGGCCAGGAACGGCGCACCGCCAAACTGGTGGCCGATCATTTGCGCAAGCTGGGCTTGAGCGTGAAGACCGGCGTCGGCGGCCACGGCGTGGTGGCCGTGCTGCGTGGTGGCAAGCCGGGCAAGGTGGTGGCGCTGCGTGCCGACATGGACGCACTGCCCGTCGCCGAAGCCACCGGCCTGCCCTTCGCCTCGCACACCCGCGCGCCCTACCAGGGCCGCGAAACACCGGTGATGCACGCCTGCGGGCACGACGGCCACACCGCCATCCTGATGGGCGTGGCCGAGGTGCTGGCGGGCATGAAAGACCAGATTCCCGGCACGGTGAAGTTCATCTTCCAGCCG
The DNA here is from genome assembly GCF_031412075.1 of Rhizobacter sp. Classification (GTDB taxonomy): domain Bacteria; phylum Pseudomonadota; class Gammaproteobacteria; order Burkholderiales; family Burkholderiaceae_C; genus Rhizobacter. The sequence continues at coordinate 5,084 of NZ_JANOCG010000210.1, read as the reverse complement.
GCCGAAGAAGGTGTGCCCGACGAGACCAGCGGCGCCGCCTGGGGCGCGCGTGCGATGGTGGCGCAGGGTGTCTTGGAGAACCCGAAGGTCGACGCGGTGTTCGGCCTGCACATCTCGCCCAACATGCCGATGGGGTCGCTCGGCTACCGCAGCGGGCCGATGATGGCCGGTGCCGACACGGTGCACATCACCATCACCGGCGAGCAGACGCACGGTGCCGCACCGTGGACGGGTGTGGACCCGATCGTGGCGGCAGCTCAGGTGATCACCGGCTTGCAGACGATCGTGAGCCGCCAGCTCAACATCAGCAACGAGCCGGTGGTGTTGACCATCGCCTCCATCCACGGCGGCAACCGCGAAAACATCGTGCCCGAAACGGTGGAAATGCTGGGCACGCTGCGCACCTTCGACGAAGACATGCGAGCCGAAGCCAAACAACGCATCACCACCACCGCGCAGAAGATCGCCGAATCCAGCGGCGCCAAAGCCGCGGTGCGCTTCGGCCCGGCGGCCTACAGCGTGACGGTGAATCCACCCGACCTGAGCGACGCGATGCTGCCCACGCTGCAGCGCGCCAGCGGCGGCAAGGCGATGTCGATCCCGAAGATCAGCGCGTCGGAGGATTTCTCCGAGTACCAGAAGGTCGCACCCGGTTTGTTCTACATCCTCGGTGCGCCACCCAAGGGCAAGGTCCACACCGAAGCGCCGGCCAACCATTCGCCGCTGTTCGACTTCGACGAAGACGCGATGCCGCTGGGCGCGCTCAGCCTGAGCTTGCTGGCGCTGGACTACCTTTCAGCACGCTGAAGCATCTGCGCGCCAAGCGCCTCGGCCACCTCGATGCCATCGACCCCGGCCGACATGATGCCGCCCGCATAACCCGCGCCCTCACCCGCCGGGTACAGGCCCTTGACGTTGAGGCTTTGAAAGTCCTTGCCGCGCGTGATGCGCAGCGGTGACGAGGTGCGTGTCTCCACGCCGGTCAACACCGCATCGGGCATCGAGAAGCCCTTGATCTGTCGCTCGAAGGCGGGCAGCGCCTCGCGCACGGCAGCGATCGCATAGTCGGGCAGGCTGGTTTTCAGGTCGCCGAGCAACACGCCGGGTTTGTATGAAGGTTCCACCTTGCCGAGCACCGACGAAGGCTGGCCCTTGATGAAGTCGCCGACCAGCTGGCCGGGCGCTTCGTAGGTGCCGCCGCCCAGCTCGAAGGCACGCGACTCCCAGATGCGCTGAAAGGCCATGCCGTCGAGCGGGTTCGCCGGGCCGTTCTCGTTCGGGTCGCGCCGGTAGTCTTGCGGCGCAATGCCGACCACGATGCCGGCATTCGCATTGCGCTCGTTGCGCGAGTACTGGCTCATGCCGTTGGTGACGACGCGGTTCGTCTCCGACGTGGCCGCCACCACCGTGCCACCCGGGCACATGCAAAAGCTGTAGACCGCGCGACCATTCTTCGCGTGGTGCACCAGCTTGTAGTCGGCCGCACCGAGGATGGGGTTGCCCGCGTTGGGGCCAAAGCGCGCCGCATCGATGAGGCTTTGCGGGTGCTCGATGCGAAAGCCCACCGAAAACGGCTTGGCCTCCATGTAGACACCACGCTCGTGCAGCATGGTGAAGGTGTCGCGCGCGCTGTGGCCGAGCGCCAGCACCACGTGGTCGGCGCGCAGCTCTTCACCGGAGGCGAGAGTCAAGCCGCGAATGTGGCCCGCTTCGATGCGCACATCGGTCACGCGCTGTTCGAAGCGGATCTCGCCGCCCAGTGCCACGATGTCGGCGCGCATCTTCTCGACCATGCTGACAAGGCGGAAGGTGCCGATGTGCGGCTTGGCGACGAAGAGGATTTCGTCCGGCGCGCCGGCCTTCACGAACTCGGTCAGCACCTTGCGTGTGAGGTGGCGCGGGTCGCTGATCTGGCTCCAGAGTTTGCCGTCGGAGAAGGTGCCGGCACCGCCTTCGCCGAACTGCACGTTCGACTCCGGGTTCAGCACCCGCTGGCGCCACAGGCCCCAGGTGTCTTTCGTGCGTTGCCGCACCTCCTTGCCACGCTCCAGCACGATCGGCCGCAGCCCCATTTGCGCAAGGATCAACGCTGCAAAGATGCCGCAGGGCCCGAAGCCGACGACCAGCGGGCGCGGTGTGCCGCTCGCCGCAAAGTCGGCCGGTGCGTGGCCGACGAAGTGGTAACCCGTGTCGGGTGTGGCGCGGATGTGGTGGTCACCAGCGAAGCGCTGCAACACAGCCGCTTCGTCGTCGATCTCGCAGTCGAGCGTGTAGATCAGCACCACCGCGCTCTTCTTGCGCGCGTCGTAACTGCGCTTGAACACGGTGAACGACTTCAGTGCGGCGTCGGGCAACCCCAGCCGCTTGAGGATGGCAGGGCGCAGGTCGTCGTCGGTGTGGTTCAGCGGCAGGCGCAGTTCGGTGATTCGCAGCATGGCCGCCATTTTCGGTGCTTTGTGCGGCCATGAAAAAAGCCGCCCGAGGGCGGCTTCTTCAGACGGCGGCTCGTTCAGTAGCCAGCTTGCACGCGCGGAGCGCGGGTGGCGGCAATGGCTTCATTGCGCACTTCGTCGCGGCTGCGCACCGAGGCGACTGCGGTGTCACGCGCGGCGTCGAGCTCGCGCAGGCCACCCAAGCTGCCGTCGGCTTGGGCCTTCAGCACCTCGGCACGCACTTCAGCGCGCGTCAGGTTGCTGGCCTGGCCCTTGGTGGCGGCCTTGGGGGCCCACCCTGCCACGGCGGCATCGGCCGGCACGAGCAACTCACCCGTGGCGCGTGCACGCAGGACTTCGGCGCGCACCGCTTCACGGGTGGTGGTGCTGGCGGCCGGCTGCGAAGTGCCGAAGTATTGAAGGTCGGCCTCGGCCTGGGCGAACACGGCGGTGCCGGTGAAGGCGAGAAGGGCGGCGGCGATGGCTTGTTTGCGGTTCATGGTGATGTCTTCTTTCAGTGGTTCAGGAGAGCGCGGTTCAATAACCGGTGCTGACGTGGGGCTTGGCCGACTCGCTGCGAACGAACTGGCGGGCCTGGGCACGCACGTCTTCGCGGCTCAGGGTCGACGCGCCGGCCTTGTCGGCCACGACGGCAGGCTTGGCAACCCGCTTGTCAGCCACATTCAGCGGCACGGACTTTTGCGTGGCGCCGGCCGAAGCCAGCACTTCGTTCGGGGTGGTCAGTTCGCCGGTCGCCAGGGCGGCTTGCACGTCGGTACGCACTTCGGCGCGGCTCACGGTCGACTTCTGTTGGGCGCCGAAATGCTGAAGGTCAACTTCGGAGGACTGCGCCAAAGCGGCAGAACCGATGAGGGTGATGGCGGCGGCGATGATGGCTTGCTTGGTGTTCATGATGATGATTTCCTAGTGGTCAAAACAGATGGGTGACGTTTCCGGGCAGGGCGGCCTTGTTGGTTTGGGATGCCGTCTTGTCCAGCCTCGGTGAGTCGCTTGGTTTGGGTTCGGCTCATCGATGGGGTGAACTGTAGGCATTGCCAAAGCATCAATAAATACCCTATGCTTCAATTGCGCATTGCGTAAATAGAAACAATAGGGGTGTAAGCCATGGACCGACTCCATTCCATGCGGGTGTTTTCCCGGGTGATCGAAGAGGGCAGCTTCGCCGGCGCGGCGCGCCAGCTGAACCTGTCGGCGGCCGTCGTCACCCGCCTGGTGGCCGACCTCGAAGAGCACCTGGGCGCCCGCCTGATCAACCGCACCACACGCCGCCTGGCGCTCACCGACACCGGCGAGCTCTACCTCGAGCGGGTGCGGCAGATCCTCACCGAGGTTGAAGAAGCCGAGGCCCTGGCCAGCGCCGCCACCTCGGAGCCGCGCGGCCACCTGCGGGTGCTGGCACCACCCGCGTTTGCGGTGCACCAGATCGCCAAACACCTGCCGCGTTTTCGCAAGCTCTACCCGCGTGTGACGCTGGAGCTGGCCGCGCCGGGGCCGGTGGAAACGGTGGACGAAAACTTCGACGTCAGCATCATCCAGGTCGGCCGCCAGCCGCTGGACGGCGACTTCGTGGCCCGTCTGCTGGCACGCTCGGAAGTCATCACCTGTGCCTCACCCGAGTACCTCGACCGCATGGGCCGCCCTCGGCACCCGAACGAGTTGCCGCAGCACGAGGCGATGCTGCCCAGCTTCACGCGCGAGATCACCTTTCACCGCGGCGAGTGGGGCGACGATGAACCCTCGGGTGACTCCGTGACCCTGGTGCCGGCCAAACCGGCGCTGAGCACCATCCACAGCGACACCATGTACGCCGCCGCACTGGCCGGCATGGGCATCTCGGGGCTGCCGTCTTATGTGGTGGAAGACGCGCTGCTGGAGCATGCGCTGGAGCGCGTGTTGCCCGAGTGGCGGGTGCTGACGCTGCGCCTGTACGCGGCCATGCCCACGCGCAAGTACGTGCCGGCGCGCACGCGGGCCTTCATCGACTTTCTGGTGCAGACCTTTGGCGGCGCCGAACACGACCCGTGGCTGCAGGCGGCCGGCTGCGAAACACCCCGCCACAACCCGGCGGCGATCGACAAGCCGGTGCTGCAGTAAACAGCTTTCAATAAAACACGTCGTGCCGTGTCGCACCCATCAGCGGCTCGAGCAGATGGGCCAGCGGCCCGAGGCCGTTGTAGCGTGTGGCCACCTTGTGGGCGTAGGCAAAAAACCTCGGCAGGTCTTCGGTGTACTTGGGCTTGCCGTCGCGGTGCTTCAAGCGGCAGAAGATACCGAGCACCTTGAGGTGGCGCTGCAGGCCCATCCATTCGAGCTGCTTCCAGAACTCGCCGAAGTCGTCGCTCAAGGGCAGGCCGGCCTGGCGCGCCTGTTGCCAGTAGCGCACGGCCCAGTCGATCTCTTGTGGCTCTTCCCAGGAGATGAAGGCGTCGCGCAGCATGCTGGCCACGTCGTAGCTGATGGGGCCACGCACCGCGTCTTGAAAGTCGAGGATGCCGGGGTTGCCCTCATCAGCCGGGCGGACCATCAGGTTGCGCGGCATGTAGTCGCGGTGCCCCGCGCCGGGGGGTTGCGCCCGCGCGCGGGCCCCCACCAGGTCGCCGACCATTTGGCACATGGGGTGGTGGTGGGCGG
>NZ_JANOCG010000209.1:0-11483 GCF_031412075.1 Rhizobacter sp. | reverse complement strand
GGCGGGCGCCCCGGCCCCGCGCAGGCCACGCTGTCATTCCCCCCCCACGTTCCGCCCTGCGCCGGTCGACGGCCCTCCCACTGCCACCGGCCGAACGGTGAACGGCGCAGGCTTCGACAGGCTCAGCCCGAACGGAGAAATGCGGGGATTCAGCGCCCCGTCTGCAAGTCGTCGGTCTGCAAGTCATCGAGCAGGGCGAGGTAGTAGCCCAGCGACGGCGTGGCCTGGTCCGGCAGTTTGGCCAGGTCATCCCAGCGGCGCAGTTGCAGCGCCTCCATCGCAAACGGCGTGGCTTCGAAGGCACGCACCTCGTCGGCTGACATCGCACCACCCTGCAAGCCCAGCGAGTGCACCGAGGCGCTCGACAAGCCGCACAGGTACGCCGGATCGGTCGCCACCAGGTAGCGCTTGGCCGCCACGTGCAGGCGGATCGGCTCCAGCACCGCCGGGCCAAAACGTGACGCCAGGAACGGCAAGGCCTGCAGCTCGTGGCGGTCGTCGACCTGCTCGTCGCTTTCAGCGGCGATGAAGTGGCCGATGTCGTGCAACAAGGCTGCGGCCACCAGCGTGTCGTCGGCATGCGCCCACTCGGCGAGCTGGGCGCACTGCAGGGCGTGCCGGGTGGCCGTCACCGGCTCGCGTCGGCTGCCGTCGTACACCTGCTCGCCGTGGCGCTGGAAGAGCAACTCGATGTCATGCATGTTCAGATCACCCGCTTGCGCAGCTTGGACGAGAGCAGGTCGATCAGCGAGACAGAAATCACCAGCATGATCAGCACGGCCGCGGTCTGCGCGTACTGAAAACCGCGGATCACGTCCCACAGCACCATGCCGATGCCGCCGGCGCCGACCATGCCCACCACCGAGGCCGAGCGCACGTTGGACTCGAAGCGGTACAGCGCATACGAGATCCACAGCGGCATCACCTGCGGGATCACGCCGTAGACGATCTCGGCCAGCGGGTGCGCACCGGTGGCGCGGATGCCTTCCACCGGCTGCGGGTCGATGGCTTCCACGGCCTCGGAAAAGAGCTTGGCCAGCACGCCCGTGGTGTGCACCCACAGCGCGAGCACGCCGGCAAAAGGCCCCAGGCCCACGGCCACCACGAACAGCAGCGCGAACACGATCTCGTTGATGGAACGGCAGGCGTCGAGCACGCGCCGCACCGGCTGGTGCACCCACCAGGGCGAGATGTTGGCCGACGCCAGCAAGGCCAGCGGCACCGAGCCCACGATGGCCAGCGCCGTGCCCCACACCGCGATCTGCAGCGTGATCACCAGCTCGGACAGGTAGTGCCGCCACTCGGAAAAGTCGGGCGGGAAGAAGCCGCCCGCGTACTGCCCCATGTTGCCGGCGTCGCGCCAGAGGTCGAGCGGGCGCATGTCGGCACCCTTCCAGCTGCCTGCCAGCACCGCCAGCAGCACGCCCCAGATCACGAGCGTGGCCACCGGTGTGCGCGGCGGCACGATCTTCTCGGGCGCCGCCAAGGTCAAGGCCGACATGGGCACGCCGCCTTACTTCACGCTGGCGATCTGGCGCGCCAGCTCGGCCTGGCGCTGCTCGATGTCTTGCAGCTTCTTGGCCTTGTCGTCGGCCGACATGGCGGTGTCGGCTTCGACCTTGCCGCGCTCGCGGGCCAGCTCCAGCTGGCGGATCGGCGTGAGCTGGGTGTTGTCCGAGGGCACGAAGCCGGCCCAGGTGAGGTTCTTCAAGATGTCTTTTTCGCGCTGGTCCTTGCCATAACTGAGGAAGAACTCGCGCAGCTTTTTCTTGGCGTCGGCGTCGAGGTCTTTGCGCCACACCATCGGGTCGCTGGCGATCAGCGGCGAGCGCCACACTTCGCGCAGCTCGGCGGCCTTGTCGGCCTGCTTGATCTTCATGCGGTCGACACCGTCGCTGGCCACCGTGGCCACGTCGATCTGCTTGTTGGCCACCGCGAGGATGTTGCTCTCGTGGTTGGAGCGCATGGAGCGCTTGAAGTCTTTCGTCGGGTCGACCTTGTTCTGGCCCCAGGCGTAGAAGCCGGGCACCAGCGTGCCACTGGTCGAGTTGGTGTCGCCCATGCCGAGTGTGAGGTTCTGGCGGTTCTTGAGCACGTCGTCGAGCGTCTTGAGCGGGCTGTCCTTGTGCACGATCATCAGGCTCCAGTAGCCCTGCGCGCCGTCGGCCTGGGTCACCTTGGCAAACACTTCGCCTTGTGCACGGTCGACCGCCTCCATTGCCGACTTGTTGCCCATCCAGGCCACTTGCACCTTGTTGAAGCGCATGCCCTCGATCACACCGGCGTAGTCGGGCGCGAAGAAGGCATTCACCTTGTAGCCGGTGGTCTTCTGCAGGTCGTCGAGCAGGGGCTGCCACGCGGTCTTGAGGTTGGCCGACGACTCGGTGGCGATGATGCCCATCTGGATCTCGCGCGGTTGCGCGTGGGCGTGGCCGAACCACAACGAGGCGGTGGTGGCCATGATGAGAAGGGTGGCTCTGCGGTTCATGTGGGAATGCTCCTGAAAAGGAAGTGGGCTTACGCCGCCAGCAGGTTCGCTGGCACGGGTTGAAGGTCTGGTGCGGGGTCGTCGCGTCGCGGCATCAGCTCGTCGGTCTGGGTGCCGTAGAGGTCGCGCAGACGCTGCGGGGTGAGTTGTTCGGTGGGGCCGTCGTGCACCACCTCGCCGGCCCGCAGCGCCACGGTGCGCGGGCAGTAGGCAAAGGCGTAGTCGACCTGGTGCAGCGAGACGATCACCGTCACGCCGAACTCGCGGTTCACCTGCGCCAGCAGCTCCATCACGCGGCGGCTCGATTCGGGGTCGAGCGAGGCGATGGGCTCATCGGCCAGGATGATCTGCGCCCCCTGCACCAGCGCGCGCGAGATGGCGGCGCGCTGCTGCTGCCCACCTGACAGCGTGGAGGCGCGTTGCCAGGCACAACCCTCGATGCCCACCCGATGCAAGGCATCGTAGGCACGCTGCAGCTCGACCTGCGGAAAGCGGCCCAGCAGACCGCGCCACAGCGGCAGACGGTGCAAGGCACCGGCCATCACGTTGTTCATCACCGACAGGCGGTCGACCAGGTTGAACTGCTGGAAGATGGCCGCCACCTTGGCCCGCGTGGCGCGGATGCCGGGGCCGAGGCGGCCGTTTTGCTGCAGCACGTTACCGAGCACGGTGATCTGCGAGTGGCTGCCCGCGTCGGCCCGGTGCAGCCCGTTCAGGTGGCGCAGCAGGGTCGACTTGCCCGAGCCCGAAGCCCCCAGCAACGCCACCATCTCGCCACGCTGCACCTGCAGCGACACATCACGCAGGGCAGCGTGCTGGCCGAAGGTCTTGCGCAGCTGCACCACATCGATCACCACGTCGGCCATGGCCGCTCCTCGCATCCAACGATTCGAGAATTGTGGTGAGCGGTCGTGACGGTTGCGTGACGAAACGGAGGCAAGTCATCTAGATCAGTCGCATGATCTTTCGGTGGCGCCACACCAGTCGGTAATAACCCGTCTGCAAGACCAACATCGCGGCAAAGGTGACCACGTAAGCCCACCAGATGCCGGCCATGCCCATGCGTGCATCGAGCAGCCACGCGAGCGGCAGCTCGATGCAGACGATGCCCAGCAGGCTCAGGCCCGTGGGCGCCCAGACGGTGCCACTGGCTCGCATCACGCCGGCCAGCACCAGGCTCGCGCCGCGCAGCAACATGGTCCACGCCACCAGGCGCAGCAGGTGCAAGGCGAGCGCAATCACACTGGCATCGGTGAGAAACCAGCCCAGCACGGTGGGCGCCATCGCATAGGCCAAGGCCACGAACGCGCCGGTGAACAAGAGGTTCATCCACAGGCCGGTGCGGGCGATCGCGCCGAGCCGGTGCGCCCGCCCCGCGCCGATGGCATGCGACGCGATGAGGGTGGCGGCCATGCCCAGCGAGATGACCGGGAATTGCAGCCAGTTCATCAACTGCGTGACCGCACCATAAGCCGCGGTCGCGTTGGAGCCGTGGCGGTTCACCAGGCCGAGCAAGACCAGCTCGGCAAGCGCGATGGTCAGCATCTGCAGCCCCGTGGGCAGGCCGATGGCCACGAGCTTGCGCATGATCGTGGGGTTGAACGTCACTTCACGAAACAACGCGGCCGTGGGCGCCAAGGGGTGGCCTTTGCGGCGCCAGTGCCACAGCGTCCACGCCATCGCAATGGCAAACCCCAGCAGCGTGGACACCGCCGCACTGCGCACGCCGAGTTGCGGCAGGCCGAACCAACCGCGGATGAACGCGGGCGTGCAGGCCATGGCGATGATGGTGACCCACAACAAGGTCCACAGCGGAGTGATCGGGTCGCCGACGCCACGGCTCAGCGAGGTGAGCAACCACAACAAGAAGAAGAGTGGCATGCCGATCAACATCAGGCGTGCGTAGGCGCTGGCTTCCGCCAGCACGTTGGGCGGTGTGCCGAGCCCTTGCATCAACTCGGGCGCAAAGAACCCGCCGAAGACGCTGACGGCGCTGCCCAGGCACAACATCAATGCCAGCGCGGTGCCGGTGACGGCCCGCACGGCTGCGTGGTCGCCCGCACCGAAGGCCTGGCCCACGAGCACGGTCGCGCCCGAACTGAGGCCGATGATGATGGCGAAGAACACAAAGAAGAGCGGGAAGAAGGCCGACACCGCGGCCAGTGCGTCCACGCCCAGCATCTGGCCGATGTAGATGCCGTCGAGCGTGCCCGACACGCCTTGCAAGATGTTGGTGAGCATCATCGGCAAGAGGATGGCGACGTAGGCCTTCCACAGCGCGGGGCTGGGGGGCGATGCGTTGGCGGGTGGGGCGGAGAGGGTGGTGGCAGACATGGTGTGTTCCTTGAAAGAAGCAGGCAAAGTGAGGCCCGTCCGCGACGGCAGCGCCGTGCGGAAAGCGGGAGACGGTGGGGGTGCTTCAGCGACGCCGAAGCACGCAGGCTATGAAGGCGCGTTGGGGGCGTTGTCCGCTGCGCGCAGCCACAACACGTGCTCGCGCACGTCTTTCGGCCACTCGGCCGTCAGCGTGCGCAAGGCCGCCAGGTCGTCGGCAAACAGTGCACGCGAAGCCTCTTCGAAACCGGCCCAGTTGCCGGCCAGCGCCGACATGAAGTGGTACGCACGCTCTTGCGCCTTGCGGCGCTGCTGGCGCTCGTCGGGCGCCTTGCGCGCGGCTTCGACCAGCTTGCGCAGCGCGACGCTTGCGCCACCGGGCTGCGTGGCCAGCCAATCCCAATGGCGCGGCAGCAGCGTGATTTCGCGTGCCACCACGCCAAGCTTGGGTCGGCCCCGGCCGCGTGGTGCGGCGTCGCTCTCGACGCCTGCTTCGCGGGCGTCGCTGCTCGGTGGAGGCGCCGCGTTTTCAGCCTGGTGCTGCGCCACGCGGGCGAGCACGTCATCGACGGAACCGTGGAAGTTGAGGTCGACGCTGCGGCCGGTGGCGTCGTTGAAGATCCACACGGTCTCGGGCGTGTTGGCATCAACCGCGCGCTTGACGGCCAGGGCCGCGGTGGCGAGCGGGCCCGAGGCCAGGCGCACGGGGCCGTCGAAGGCGGTGTAGCTCAGAGGAAAGGTGGTCATGGCAAAGGCAGATTCGGGGTGGAAGCCTGAATTCTGCCCGGGCATAAATGCCGCGTCAATATCACCCGGGTAAATATTTTCATGGACGCCAAATGCAGCGGCCCGGCTGCCGGGGGGCAGCCGGGCCGTTCGCCGCGAACGTTTACCTCAGCGGGGGGTAGGCGTTGCGCAGCAGCATCAAGAACTGGTCATGGAACCACTGGCCCGCGTGCGGTGCGCCGCTCAGCGCGTCCACATTGCCAGAGCCGCACATCGCATCGAAGCGCTTGCCCTCTTCGTTGGGCGTGTTGGCCGTGCTGTCGCTGGTGCCGTCAGAGGCGCCGGGCGGCTTCACGAACACAAACGCGTCCACGTGCGGGCGGCTGGAGTCCGGGTTGGCGCGCGGGCGCTCGCCGACACCGGCGGCTCGCACGTTGCACCAGTTGCCGCGGTGGGCGCGTCGGTCGATGCGCATGTCGTCGACGTCGGCGGCCACGCGGGGCGGGCGGGTCGGGCTGCCCCAGCCGTTGCGCGAGGTGTCAATGACGAACGAGAGGCTGGACGGGAAGCCCGCGGCCACAAATTCGGTGCGCAACCGGTCGACATAACTCAGCTCGTCCACCATGCGGTTCCACTCATAGAACTGGGTGGTGCCGCTGGTGCTCACCACGTTGTCGGTGCCGTCGAAATGCGGCTCGTCGAGCGGGGTGTAGTTGGCGGTGTTGCTGGCAAAGCCGCGGATGATGCCCAGGTTGCCGCTGGGTGTCGCGCCCTGGATCAGCTCCTTGAAGCCTGTCACGGCCTTGGCGCGGTTGTTGTCCCAGCCCAGCCAGCCGGAGTGGGCGATGTCGAGGTACATGTAGACGTTGCGCAGGGTGGACAGGCGGTTCAGCGTGTACTGAATGCCTTGCACGTAGATCCTCTGCGTGTTCACGTTGTCGCACACCGGCTTGCCCACGCCGATGTTGGTCAGCATGTTGGGGTAGGAATCGGGCTCGATCACTGTTGCGATGCGCAGGCTGGCGTAGGCCGGGCGCGCCAGGATCTCGGCGATGCGGTCGATGTACTGCGTGCGGTACAGCGCCATGCCGTTGTTGGCCGAGCTCAGCTCGCCATTCGATGCAAGTGCTGCGCAATCACGGTCGGGCAGGTCGTACACGACCAGCAAGAACGTCAGCGGCCGCAGCGTGCCACCGGTGCTCTGTGCCCGTTGCTGCGCCACCGCCGCGTCGAGGTGGTTGACGAGGCCCATGGCCCCGCCCATCGCCCGGTTGCCATCGATGGCGGCGATGCGGTCGAGCCACACCGCGGTCGGGAACGTCGCCGCGGCGCGGATCAGCGGGGCATCGCTTGAGCTGCTGGGCACACGGCCCAGCGACTGGTTGACGGCGGCGGTGTAGTCCGGGTCGACGTAGAACAAGGCGTCGGCAAACGGGTTGCCGGCGGTCTGCAACGGTGCGGCCGGTGCTGGTGCTGGTGCTGGTGCTGGTGCCGGTGCTGGTGCTGGTGCCGGTGCTGGTGCCGGTGCAGGTGCCGGTGCAGGTGCAGGTGCCGGTGCAGGTGCCGGTGCCGGTGCAGGTGAAGGTGAAGGTGCTGGCGCCGGTGCGGGCGCAGGCGCAGGCGCAGGTGCCGGTGCGGGTGCTGGTGCGGGCGCGGGTCCAGGAGCCGGTGCGGGCACTGGTGCCGGTCCGGGTACAGGTGCTGGTGCCGGCGTGCCGCTCACGGGCGGGGCGTCGGATCGGTTGTCGTCGCTGCCGCCGCAGGCGGAGAGCACCAGCGACAGCAGCAAGGCGCTGGCCATCTTAGCGTGTGGGGTCGAGGTCTTGATCACGGGGTGTGTCCTAGGGTGGGTGGGGCTTGGGTTGTCGGGGGGATTGGGGGAAAGGGCGTTCAGCGCAGGTAAGGCCGCAGCACCGACATCTGCGGTTTGTCTGCCGTGCCAGTGGGTTCGATCGAGTACATGTAGTCGCCCCACCAGGGGCCGGCGGCCCACCAGACCCAGCCGGCCCACACGTCGGTGTTGGCTTGCAGGTGGTCCAGTGCGCTCGCCACTGCCCGGTTGCAGGCGTCGTTGGCCGCGCCGCCAAACTCGCCGAGCACCGCGCGGTAGCCGTTGCTGCGCAGCCAGGTGGTGAAGGCGCTCAGGCGCTCGGCCGCCACAGCGGCGCTGACGCAGGTGTTGGTGGTGCCCGACGAATCGGCATCGAAATACTGGTGCGCTTCGAACACCATGTTGCGGCCCGGGTCGACGATGCCTCGCATCACCGTGCCGTTGGCCGTGCCGTACCAGTTTTGCTGCCAGCTGTGCGCGCCGGTCCAGGCGTTGCCGGGCACCGTGACCACGTTGGTGGCCCCGGCGGCGCGGATGGCGGCGAGGCCCGCGTTGGCGCCCGCCAGCCACTGCTCGGTGGGCATGGTGTGCGGCTCGTTCATCAGGCCGAAGACCACCTTGTTGTTGTCTTTGAAGCGTGTGGCCAGACGCGTCCACAGGTCGGCGAAAGCCGCGTGGGGCACCTGGGCCGAGCCGATCAGGTTGCCGCGGTAGCGGGCGTAGTTGTGCGGGTCGATGATCACGGTGACCCCGGTGGCCGTGACCTGGTCCACAAAGCCCGTCAAGCGCGACAGCTCGGTCGCATCGAAGGCCTGGTTCAAGCTGGGCTGAAGGCGCTCCCACAAGAACGGCAGCCGCACCGTGTTCATGCCCTTGTTCTTGAAGTAGCCGACGCTGGCCACGCTCGGGTAGACGAAGTCGCTGTTGTAGGCGCCTGGCAAACGCCCCGGTGCGAACTCGGCGCCGGCCAGGCTCACGCCGCGCCATTGCAGGCCGGTCACCGGCAGCGGCTGGGTGCCGGCGCCGCAGCCGATGCGGCTCGACGTCAAGGCGATGTCATCGAGCCAGATGTCATAACGGTTGGGCGTGGCGCCGCCCTGGTAGAGCTGCCAGCCGAGCTTGATCTGGTTGAACGCCGGAAACACAAAGTCGGTGTTCGCGCCGCCATGGTTTCGGGTCGAGACGCTCAGCTCGGGCTTGGCCACGCCGTCGATCCAGACGTTCACGCTGTTGTCGGCCGACTGCATCTGCCACTCGAAACACGTCCAGCGGCCGCCGGTGGTCGGCGTGGTGGGTTGCCACTGCGTCCAGTCGCCGGTCGGGCCGCCATTGCTGCCCACGCCCCACAAGGCCGCGCCATTGCCTTGGCCGGGGATGTACTGCCCACCGACCGGGCGCACCAAGGTGTTGTTGCCGCTGCCCGCGGCTTCCACCAGCGTGAAGTGCGCGTAGTCGGGCCGGGTCGGGAAGGCATCGACCCAGACCCACATGCGGCCGAAGAAGCTGTTGCCCGGTGGCGCAAAGCGGGTGGGCACCAGGAACGCCATGCCGTTGTCGACGGTGCTCAGGTGCAGGGCGTTGCGGCCGCGCGCGTGGGTGGAGTCGATGGTCGCCGTGGCCGCGTTGCGCTCGATCGTCCAGCGCGAGCTCGACGCGGTGCCGAGTGGCGACGACTCGAAGTCTTCGCAGAAGAGGAAGGAGCCTGTTGCGCAATCGGACGCCCCCGGGGCAGGCGCCGGTGCCGGTGCCGGTGCCGGTGCTGGTGCTGGTGCGGGTGCGGGTGCGGGTGCGGGTGCAGGCGCAGGCGCAGGTGCTGGTGCTGGTGCTGGTGCTGGTGCGGGTGCTGGTGCAGGTGCAGGTGTAGGTGCAGGTGCAGGTGCTGGTGCTGGTGCTGGTGCTGGTGCTGGTGCAGGCGCTGGTGCTGGTGCTGGTGCTGGTGCTGGTGCTGGTGCTGGTGCAGGCGCAGGTGCCGGTGCAGGTGCCGGTGCGGGCACGCCGCCGCTCACGGGGGGCGCGCCGTCATCACGACCGCCGCCACACGCCGCCAGCGTCAGTGAGACACCGAGTGCCAAGAAGGCAGCGGCCCTCACAGCGCAGCCGCCTTCAGGCTGCCGAGAAACTGCTCGGCGCCCTGGTAGCCGATCACGCGCGCGTCGGCCTTCTCCTGGCCGCGGCCGTCAAAGAAAACGATGCCAGGCGGGCCAAAAAGATTGAAGCGTTTGAGCAGCGCCTTGTCTTGCGCGCTGTTGGCCGTCACGTCGGCTTTCAGCAGCACAAACTCGCTCATCTTGCTGCGCACCTTGGTGTCGGTGAAGGTGAACTTTTCGTACTCCTTGCACGCGACGCACCAGTCGGCATAAAAGTCGAGCATCACCGGCTTGCCCGCGGCAGCCACTGCCGCGTCGAGCTCTTCAATGCTGCGCACGCGCTTGAACGCGGCGCCTGCTTCGGCAAGCTGTGCATGCGCGCCGCTGCGGGCCGCGAGGTGCGCCAAGGGCTGCAGCGTGTCGGTGCCGCCCGAGAGTGCGCCGATGAGTTGGGCCGCACCCACCAGGGCCGACAGCACGCCCGCCCCCTTGAAGAAGCGCTGCGACCCACGCGCACCATCCGGCAGGCGATCGAAGGCGTGCAGGTACACCGCCGTCATCAACAACAAGGCGCCGACCAGCAACATCACCGCCCACACGGGCAGCACCGGCGACACGAGCCAGATCGCCACCGCCAGCAGCAGCACGCCGAACGCGTGTTTCACGCCCTCCATCCACGCGCCGGCACGCGGCAGCAAGGAGCCGGCCGACAGGCCCAGCAGCAACAGCGGCGCGCTCATGCCGCAAGCGAGCGAGAACAAGGCCACGCCGCCGATCACCACATCACGCGTCTGGCTGATGTAGACCAAGGCGCCCGCCAAAGGGGCCGCCACGCAGGGGCCGACGATGAGCGCCGACAACCCGCCCATGGCGAACACGCCAACGAAGGTGCCGCCCTGCAACCGGCCCGAGGCCTGGATGACCTTGCTCTGGATGAAGCTCGGCATCTGCAACTCATAGAAGCCAAACATCGACAGCGACAAGCCCGCCAGCAACAGCGCGAACGAGCCCAGCACCCACGGGTTTTGCAGCGCCGCAGCCAGCCCCTCGCCCAACAAGCCGGCGACCACGCCGAAGCCGGTGTAAACCAGCGCCATGCCCAGGCAGTAGCTCGCCGCGAGGGCAAAGCCGCGTTGGCGCGAGACCGAGGCGCCCTGCCCCACGATGATCGACGACAAGATGGGCACCATCGGCAGCACGCAAGGCGTGAACGACAAGAGCAGGCCCGCGACCAGGAACACCCCGGCGATCAGCAGCAGGTTGCCCGATTGCAAAGCGCTCTGGATGCGCGTGGTGTCGTTGGGCGCTGCGGGAGTCGCGGCGACCGATGGGGCTGCTGAGGCGACGGTGGCGGCCGGCTCCGCGCCGATGCGGCCCACCGCCGTGAGGCCGGCGGCCCCTGCGTCGACACGCAGCTCACGCACTGTGGGCGCGTAACACAGCCCTTTGTCGGCACAACCCTGGCTGGTGACGCTGAGCGTGAACGGTGCGGTCGCCTGGGCCACACTCACTTTCACGGTCAGGGTGTCGCGGTAGGTTTCGACTTCTTTTTTGAAGGTCTCGTCGAACTTGACCTTGCCGGGCGGCAGCTGGGCCGAAAGCGCCACGCTGGCCGGCGTGGCCTCGAAGGCAAAGGGCTCACGGTACATGTAGTAGCCGGGCGCAATGTCGAAGCGCAGCTCGACGGTGCGCGCATCCAGGCGCGTGGCCGAGAGGGCAAACGCCTGCTCGGGTTCCAGGAAATCGTCGTTCGCAGCGCCGCTCGGCAGCGCGAGCGCACACAGGGTGAGGGCCAGCGCCGACAGGAGAGAGATCTTCATTTGCTTTTTCAGGTTGTTCGGGTCGGGCGTGCGGCGTGCGCAGCAGCTCAGACCGACTCTTCGTGGACGCGACCTTCAGGGTCGATGCTGAGAAAACCGACCCCTTGCTCGCGCAAAAAATCGTGTGCGCCTTCGCGCTTGAGCATGGCGATGGTGGTGAGCGCGCCCGCCGCCAGGCAGGTGGGCCCGACCACGCT
>NZ_JANOCG010000208.1:0-5869 GCF_031412075.1 Rhizobacter sp. | reverse complement strand
CCCGCAAAGACCGAGCAGCGCAAGGCAGCCCTCGCAACGCGAGGGCCGAGTCGGCAGGGGTCGCTTCTTTGCCTCCTTTCTTGTCGACACAAGAAAGGAGGTCGGCCGCCGGGCCGAACACCCGGCGCGGCCTCACGCAGTGAACAAGACCAACGCGAAGCGGCAAAAAACTGGATTCCCGCCTCCGCAGCACTGACGTGCGCTCAAGCAGTGCGCTCACGCACGCGCAGCGTCAGGCCCACGGGTGACATGGCAAAAGCCATGTTCTCGCGGGCCTCTTTGCCATCCGGCGTGCCCACGCTTTCGACATGAAAGCTGCTGAGCAGCATGGCCATCGCCATCTTGATCTCGAGCATCGCGAGGTAGCGCCCCGGGCACACACGTGGGCCCGCACCAAAGGGCATTGACACCCGCTTGGGCGAGCTCGGCGTGAGCGCGGCATCGGCGCCGTCGAGCCAGCGTGAGGGGTCGAAGGCCTGAGGGTTGGGGAAGTGCTGCGCACTCACGCTGTCGTGGCGCATCACCAGCCAGACAAAGGTGCCGGTGGGCACCGCGATGTCGGCGATGGTGGTGTCCTTCAGCGCTTCGAGCACCAAGAACGGCCCCACCGGCTTGAGCCGCATGGTCTCGCTCGCGCAGGCTTCGAGGTACTCCAGCGAGGCCATCTGTTCCGGCGTGAAGGCCGCAGGGTCGGGCGCGAGGCGTTGCACCTCTTCGGTGGCACGCTGCAGCGCCTGCGGGTTGCGCTGCAGCAGGTAGATCATCCACGCGAGCGTGTTGGCGGTGGTGTCTTCGCCGGCCAGCAGCATGGTGAGCACGTTGCCCGCCACCTGCTGATCGTTCACGCCGCTGTCAGGTTGGTCGGCAGCGGCGAGCATGGCTTCGAGCAGGTTGGTCGGGGCCTCGTGCAAGGCCGGGTTGGCGCGCATGCGCTCGCGCGACTGGGCAATGAAGCCGTCGATCGCGTGGTTGATGGCGAGCACGCTGCGGTCGAGCGCGCGGTCGGCCGGCAGTCGGATGAGCCGCCAGTAGGGGAAGGGCGCGAAGATGCGCCGAAACAGCGCCGGGAAGATCTTGTCCAAGTGCTGCTGGATCACCTCTTCGTCCGACTGCAGCGTGTTCATGTCGGTGCCGAAGGCGAGGCCCGCCACGCCGTCGACGGTGTAGCGCATCAGGTCTTCTTGCAAGGGGATGATGCTGCCGCTGCGCGCCGCCGCTTGCCAGCGCCCGCGCAGGCGCTGCATCACCTTGAGCAGCGACGGGAAGTAGGCCCGCACGTGGTGGGGTGCAAAGCTCGCCATCACCATGCGCCGTTGGTCGCGCCAGGGCTGGCCTTCGGCGCCGAAGACGCCGGGCTTGAGCCCCATTTCCTGGCCCACGATGATGGAGCGCCGGGTGCGCCGAAAGCCGTCGGGCCGGTCTTTCAAGAGGCTCGCGATCACCTCATGGTCGGTGATGGCCAGCCCCCGCATCTTGCCCAGCTGAAATCGGAAAAAAGGGCCGAACTCTCGGCCCCACTGTTCCACATCCAGGTGGATGCGATTGAGCTTGACCTGCAGCAAGTTGCCCAGGATGGGCAAGCCACGCGGCCCCGGCAGGTCGGCAATCTGGCGCAGGGTGGTGGTGGCTGTGGTCATGGGGCAATGGTGTCAGGAAGAGAGCGGCCATTCTGCTGTGTGCGCGAATGGCCTGCACTCCTAGCTGATACCGAGAGCCCTCCGTCGGCTCAGCGCCTCCAGTACGGATGGTGGTGGCGAGGCGGCCCTTGGTCGTGGCCGTAGCCATAACCAGGCTGAACCACCACCGCTCCGCGACGGTGCACCGGCACGGGCAGCACGATGCAGGCAGAGAGTACTTGTGTGGCGAGCACCAGGCCCAACACACCAAAAACGCGGCGTTTTGTGGACGTTTGCATGTGTCATTACTCCTGGGCGCCGGACGGTGGCCCCCATGTGCAGTCAACGGCCTCGGGTGACTCGCTGTTGACGCCTGAACGTTGCTGCCGGGTAAAGACGCTCGGCCTGCATCCCACGATGCGAGATCAGTTGATCTCGCCGCGCCGCCGGAAATCAACGCACTGCGGGTGCTGAACGAACCTGGGCTTCTTGCATTGGGTTTCCATGCAGTAGACCAGCGAAAAGTTGGCGCGTGTGCCACAAGCCGCCCGCGGTGTGGCGGCTTCCCCCGCGGCGGCGGTGGCTTTGACCGTGTTCTCGGCCTTGCGGGCGGGTTTTGGGGAGGGCTCGGGCTCCGCCACGCGGGGCTCGAGCGCCGCAACCATGGCAGCCACCGCAGATGCCGATGGCTCCGGCCGTGCCACGACCGGAGCCACGGCCGCCACCGGGGCAGAAGCTGGCTCGCTGAGCGCCACAGCCGACACGCTCGCGGCGGCCGCCACCGGCGAGGGCGCGGGCGCTTCTGCCGGTGGTGCCGAGGGCGGGACCCACGGCGCCGCTGCCGGTGGGCTGGCGGCTGGGGGCGCATACACCACGGTCGGCCCCGCTTGCATCTGCTGCCAGACCCACATCCCTGCGAAGGCCAGGGTGAGTGCGGACAAGCCGGCAATCCACAGCGGAAGATTGCTTCGCGCGGGCTCGCGGGTGAGACTCTCCTCGCCTTGGCTTGAAGGCGCGAACACCGGCTCGCGGCGTTTGCCCTGGGCCGGGGCTGCCGGCGCGGGTGCAGCCGGTGCGCGATCCAGCCATTGCTGAAAGTCGGCCACATCGCGCGGCCGGTCGCGTGGCTTCACCGACAAGGCCTTGTCGATGGCGGCCAGAAAGGGGCCGCTGTAGCTCAGCTGGGGCAAGCCCTTGTTCAGCGTATGAACGACTTCAGCCAATGGGCGCTGCGGGTCGTCGACCGCACGCACCGTGGCGCGTGCCGGCGGCTGGCCGGTGATGGCGAAGTGCAGCACCCCCGCCAGTGCGTACAAGTCGGTCCAGGGCCCCTGAGGCATGGCGTCCGACTGGTTGTATTGCTCGATCGGCGCGTAGGCCGGGTTGAGCAAGGCGGTGAGCGGCAGGGTCTTGTCGGTGGCCCAGCGGTTGGCCACGCCGAAGTCGATCAGCACCGGCCGCCCGTCGCCCAGCACCATGATGTTTTCGGGCGAGATGTCCAGGTGCATGCACTGCGATGCGTGCAGCGTGGAGAGCGCGCTCAGCAGCGGCGTGAGCAGCGCGCGCAGCCAGGTTTCATCGGGCGGGCCCGACATGGCGGCCAGCGTGGCGGCGAGGCTGCGCCCTTCGTAGTAAGGCATCACCATGTAGGCGCTGCGGTTTTCCTCCCAGAAGCTGTGCACGCGGGCCAGCGAGGGGTGGTCGAAACGCGCCAGCATCTTGGCTTCGTTCAGGAAGGCCGTCTTGCCGCTGGCGTAGGCGTTGGCATCGCCCCCCGTCCTGACCGAAATCTGGTGGTCGCCGTGGCGCGTCGCCAGCTCGGCAGGAAAGTATTCCTTGATCGCCACCTGGCGCTGCAACGACGAATCGAGCGCGAGGTAGACGATGCCAAAGCCGCCACGCCCCAGCAGCTCGACGATCTGGTAGCCGCCCAGCCGGGTGCCGGCCGGCAAGGCGTCACGGGTCAGCGCCGGGTCGAACTGCTGGGTGGAGGGGCCGAAATCGCGGGAAAACGGGTTGTCTGGCATCGTTTCTCGTGCATCTGGTGATTGGAGGCATATCACCGGGGTGACGGTTGCGAGCATAAAGGCCCGCGGCCCTGGTGCTGGGTGTTCCCTTGCCACTCACTCAAAAGGAACACTGCCACGTTCGAGACCCCGGCAAATGCGTCGAGTTCCTCGCGCCCGGTTGAGTTGATCGCTGAAATAAGGCCTCAAGTCGGCGTCTGATCGACCGATAGACCTGACGAGAGTGACGAAAAGGCCTGCCATGAACTCCATCTCCGCCATTGCGTTTTCGGGCATGAACGCCGCCACCGCCCGCCTGGGGGTGTCGGCGCACAACGTGGCCAATGTGCAAACCGCGGGCTTTCGCCGCCAGCAGGTGCTGCAGCAGACGCAGGCCGGCGGTGGCGTCGCCACCAGCATCGCCCAGGCCGATGCCGCAGGCACCGACCTGGCGGCTGATCTGGTGCAGCAAATGACGGCGCTCTACAGCTTCAAGGCCAACCTGCGCACGGTGCAGGTGGAGCGCGACATGCTGGGCTCGCTGCTCGACATCAGGGCCTGAATTTCGGCTCTGCTGGAGCGCGCGGCTCGCGTACCATGCGCGCCGTGCCGGTGGCGTGATTGTTGCTGCGCTGCCCCCCAGCCCCTTTCGCAGACACACCATCATGGCCTCCAGCTTGCTCGCCCTGCTCGACGACATTGCCACCGTGCTCGACGACGTCGCGGTGCTCACCAAGGTGGCGGCCAAGAAGACCAGCGGCGTGCTGGGCGACGACCTGGCGCTGAACGCGCAGCAGGTGTCTGGCGTGAGCGCCGACCGCGAGCTGCCGGTGGTGTGGGCGGTGGCCAAGGGCTCGGCGCTGAACAAAGTGATCCTTGTGCCGGCGGCCCTGGCCATCAGCGCCTTCATTCCCTGGGCGGTGACGCCGCTGCTGATGGTGGGCGGCCTCTTCCTGTGCTTTGAAGGCTTCGAGAAGCTGGCGCACAAGTTCATGCACAGCAAGGACGAAGAAAACGCGCACCATGCCGAGCTGACCGCCGCGCTGACCAACCCGGCGGTCGACCTGGTGGCGTTCGAGAAAGACAAGATCAAGGGCGCGGTGCGCACCGATTTCATCTTGTCGGCCGAGATCATCGCGATCACGCTGGGCACCGTGGCCGACAAGCCCTTGCTCACGCAGTTTTCGGTGCTGGCGGGCATTGCCATCATCATGACCATCGGTGTGTACGGCTTCGTCGCCGGCATCGTGAAGCTCGATGACCTGGGTCTGTACCTCAGCCGCCGAGCCGGCTGGCGCGTGGCCGTGGGTCGTGCCATCTTGAAGGCGGCGCCTTACCTGATGAAGGGCCTGGCCATCGCCGGCACGGCCGCCATGTTCCTGGTGGGCGGCGGCATCCTCACGCACGGCATCCCGCCCTTGCACCACGCCATTGAAAACATCGCAGTGCGTGCGGGCGGTGTCATGGGAGCGATCACGCCCACCTTGCTCGATGCGTTGACCGGCATCGTGGCCGGCGCGCTCTCGCTGGTGGTGGTGACCTTGGTGCAAAAAGCCTGGGGCATGCGTAAAGCGGCTGCCTAGTCTTTCAGGCGTCCGGGTCACCGAACGCCTTTCACCCAAGGCAGGGGCGCTGCATGGAGAGATTTAGCGCGGGCGTGATTGTCTGAAACACACATCCGCTAACCTTGCGGGCTCAATCAAAAACCAGGGGCTTGTTTGTTCCGTCTGTTCGAAAAGCTCGTGCATCCCTACCCGGATGCCGAACCTGCGCCACCACCCAAGGCGTTTTTTGCTTTCCTGTGGGCCGGTACACGCGGCTTGCGGCCTTATCTGCTGGCGCTCACCGTGCTCTCGGCGGGCATCGGTGCGTTCGAGGCGCTGTTGTTCAGCATGATGGGCAGCATCGTCGACTGGCTGGGCAAGGTCGAGCCCTCGCAGCTGTGGGCCAAGGAGCGCGGCAGCTTGTTCCTGCTGACGCTGGTGCTGCTGGCGAGCATCGTGATGGTGTGGCTCGCGTCGGCGATCAAGCACCAGACGCTGGGCGGCAACTTTCCGATGCTGCTGCGCTGGAACTTCCATCGCCTGATGCTCGCCCAGAGCATGAGCTTCTACCAGGACGAGTTTGCCGGCCGTGTGGCGGCGAAGGTGATGCAGACGGCACTCGCCGTGCGCGACGCCTGGTTCGTGGTGTGCGAGCTGTTCGCCTTCGTGGTCATCTACTTCGTCACGCTGCTCGCGGTGCTGG
>NZ_JANOCG010000207.1:0-5435 GCF_031412075.1 Rhizobacter sp. | reverse complement strand
TGCCACCAACGGCGCCTGCGCCACAGGTGATGGCAACCCAGGTACGGCGGCCTTGATCGACTTGCTGGTCACTCATGGGGGTCCTCAATACTGACTTCTACTCAGGGGCAACCCGCGATTCTAGCGGACGTGTCAAGCCCGCCGGCCGCGCTGTGCAACGACTTCTGTTGCCGCTCGCGGGCAAGCGCCCGCCTCCGCCTTGACATCTCATCTCGCTCGGCAATACTGCGCCGCACTCAACACCTGGAGAAACCCATGGGATTCGCATCGGAGTTCAAGGAATTTGCGATGAAGGGCAACGTCGTCGACCTGGCGGTCGGCGTCATCATCGGGGCGGCCTTCGGCAAGATCGTCGACTCGATCGTCAAAGATCTGATCATGCCCATCGTTGGGAAGTTGATCGGTGGGCTCGATTTCTCAAGCTACTTCGTGATGCTCTCCAACCCACCGGCCGACTTCAAGGGACCGATGACGTATGAAGCGTTGACCAAGGCCGGCGTGCCCTTGTTTGCCTACGGCAACTTCATCACGGTGGCGCTGAACTTCATGATCCTGGCGTTCATCATTTTCATGATGGTCAAGCAGATCAACCGCCTGAAAAAGAACGCTCCGGCCGCGCCGCCCGCCCCCACGCCGGAAGAAGTGGTGCTGCTGCGCGAGATTCGCGATTCGTTGAAAAAGTGAGCGGGTATCCGCCGCCGCCGGCTGATTCCGCTCGGCGGCGCCCGCGCTCCCGGGCAACGCCGTGGCGGCTGGCGACCATTTGGCCCCATACTTGCAGGCCGTACGCTCACGTTGCGAGTTTGTCCGTGAGCGCGTCCCGGCTGGCCCACGGCGGCCCCGTTCGAGATGAATCAGACCGACCCACGCGCCCAGGCTGCTTTCGATGCAGCCATGAACCACATCAAGACGACCACCGCGGGCGTGGCGGATCGCGTGTCCGACCACCTCGGTCTGCTGGCGTCGGCCGCCGCGCGCATTTTTGACCGCGACGCCCTCGTCAACGCCCAGCTCGACCTGCGCCGCCACATGAGCACCTTTGTGCTGGTGTTCGGCGACACCCTCAGCAAGAAGATCACCCGCGAACTGAACCCGGGCCACGAGCCGGGCCGCAGCCTGGCTGAAACCGATTGGCAGTCACTCAGCCTGGTCGATGACTCCGAGGTCGAGGAACGCATGTTCGCCGACCGCATCGGCCAGGCCATCAGCCACGGGTGCGAATGGGAGCTGCGGGAGGTGGCTTCGTACACCGGTCAGCTGCTGGGCCTGGGCCGCGCCGACCACGACCGCAACCCCTTGCGCGGCGAGATGCTGGGTGCAGCGGTGTACCGCGCCATCGCCAACGTCACCAACGACCGCGAGAGCCGCAAGCTGCTGGCACGCGAGCTCGGCTTGGCCATGGCCAGGGTGATGCCGGGCTGCTACGCCGACATCCTCAAGGACTTCCGCGCCCGCGGCGTTCAGCCGGTGGGCCTCACGGTTCGCGGCGTGGAAGGCCCGGGCAACGAGCTCAACAGAGAACGCGTGATTTCGGGCTACGACACCTTGTCGCGCGATACCGGGATGACCACGGGCAGCGGGCATTTTGGGTCGAGCGGGAGTGGCGACTTCGACGGGGGCCCGGGCGCCGGTGGTGGCGCCAGGGCCGGCAGCGGCAGCAGTGGGTCCGGTGGCTTCGGCGGCAACTCCGGTGACGGCAGCACAGGCAGTGCAAGAGGCAGTGGCGCGGGAGCCGGCTCTGGCGGCGCGGGCCGCCCCGCGGCAGGTGGCTGGGGTGGGCGCGACGCGGCCGGCGGATCACCCGCCGGTTCACCGGGCGCCAACCCGCAACAGCGTCCCGGCGGAGCGCCTGGCAGCGGCGCACCAGGCGCTGCGGGTCGCGGCGGGTCGCGCAATTTGTCAGCAGGCGGTTCCCAGCAGGCCGATGCCGAGTTGATGACGCTGATCCGGCGCCTGACTTTCCTCGCCACCCGGCCGGCCGACTTGGGTGGGCCGACTGCGCCCGCTGGGCTCGGCGGCGGTTTTGCGGGTGGCGTCAGTGGCGCCGGCTCGCTCGGGGCGGCCAGCGGAGGCGGGTCGTTTGGCGACGTGGCCTCGGGCCTGATGGCCGCTAACCTGATCCGCACCCACCGCGAAGAATTGCGCCAGGCCTCGACCGGCACGCTCGATCACATGGTGATCGACGTGGTGGGTAGCCTGTTCGACCAGATCCTGTCCGACCCGCGCGTGCCACCGCAGATGGCGCGGCAGATCGCCCGCCTGCAGCTGCCGGTGTTGCGTGTGGCGCTGGTCGACAACACCTTCTTCTCATCGCGCAAGCACCCGGTGCGGCGCTTCGTCAACCGCATCGCCTCGCTGGCGGTTGCATTCGAAGACTTCGAAGACGGCCCCGGCAAGCTCTTCATGGCGCGTGTGCGCGAGCTGGTGCAAGAGATCGTCGACGGCGATTTCGACCAGATGGACGTCTACACGTCCAAGCTCAACGCGCTCGAGGGTTTCATTGCCCAGCAAGCCAAGACCGACGTGGAGGCCAACGCCTCGGCCGTGTCGGTGGTCGACGGCAAAGAATCCGACCTGCGCATCCAGCAGCGCTACATGCTGCAACTGCGCGCCGCGCTGACGCCGCTGTCGCTGCAAGACTACCTGCGCGACTTCCTGGCCCAGGTGTGGAGCCAGGCACTGGCGCTGGCCACCCGGCGCGAAGGGCCGCAGTCGGAGCTGGTGCAGCGCCTGAAACGCGCCGGCCGCGACCTGGTCATGAGCGTGCAGCCCAAGGGCTCGCCGGCCATGCGCAAGAAGTTCCTCATGCAGCTGCCGCCGCTGATGAAGGACTTGAACGAAGGCATGAAGCTCGTCGGCTGGCCCGACGCTGCGCAGAAGGAATTTTTCAGCAAGCTGCTGCCCGCGCACGCCGACTCGCTCAAGGGCCAGCCGCTGACCGAGCTCGAATACAACCTGCTCGCCAAGCAGCTCGAAGGGGTGTTCAACACCCCCGTGCCAGAGCCCGACGCGCTCTTGCGCGACGTGCCGATGACGAGCACGGGTGTCAACCAGCTGGAACCGCAGTTCTCAGACACCGAGGCCAAGCAGATCGGCCTGGTCGATGAAAGCTCGGTCGATTGGTCGGGCGAAATCGACATCGACCTCGGCGCCGCCCAAGCCGAGCCCGAACCGGTGCGCAGCGGCGGCCCCGATACCGGGCCGGTCGACATCGACCTCACGGCGCTCGACATCAACATCGACATGGCGTCCAAGGAGCCTGCCGAGCCCACCCAGGGCTTGCAGCTGATGGACCACGTGCGACTGGGTTTTGCCTACCAGATGCACTTGAACGACCAGTGGCAGAAGGTGCGCCTGAGCTACGTGAGCCCGGGGCGCGCGTTCTTCGTGTTCACGCGCGGCAAGCGCCACCACGAAACGGTTTCACTCACCGCCCGCATGCTGGCGCGCATGTGCGAGACCGGCCGCTTCAAGGCGTTTGAGAGCTCCTACCTGATCGAGCGCGCGACGGCACGTGCACGCAAGCAGCTCGCTGCGCTCACGGCGCAGAGCAAACACTGATCAGGCGCTGAGTTGCTGCGCCATGCGCAGCGCGGCGATCAGGCTGGCGGGGTCGGCGCGGCCGGTGCCTGCGATGTCAAACGCCGTGCCGTGGTCAGGGCTGGTGCGCACGAAGGGCAAGCCCAGCGTCACGTTCACACCCTGCTCCACCCCGAGGTACTTGACCGGGATCAGCCCGTGGTCGTGTGTCATCGCCACCACCAGGTCGAACTCGCCCGGGTGCGACGCCGTGTGTCGAGCGCGCATGAACACCGTGTCCGGCGCGTACGGCCCGCTGGCGGCAATGCCTTCAGCGCGAGCGGCCGCTATGGCCGGGCTGATGATGCGCAGCTCTTCGTCACCGAACAAGCCGCCCTCGCCAGCATGCGGGTTGAGCCCGGCCACCGCAATGCGCGGTGCACTGAGGCCGAACGAACGCGCTGCGCGGTCGGCAATGCGCAGTGTCTCGAGCACCGCCTCATACGTCACTGCGTCGATCGCTCGCCGCAGCGACATGTGGATGGTCACCAGCACCGTGCGCAGCTCGTCGTTGGCCAGCATCATGCGCACCGGCGGCAAGGGCTGGCCGGGCTCGGCGGCCAGCGCCTGCAGCATCTCGGTGTGACCGGGGTGCGCGATGCCAGCGGCGGCCAGCGCTTCCTTGTGAATGGGCGCGGTGACGATGGCGCAGGCTTCGCCCGCCCGCACCAGGCCCACCGCCTGGGTGATGCACGCTGCCGCAGCCGCGCCCGCGCGCGCGTCCACCTGCCCCACCGGTGCTTGCAGCAGATCGCCGGGCAGACCTGCCGCCTGCAACAAGGGCACGCAGTTTGGTGGGCAGGTGGCGGCATCGCTCGCACGCTCCAGCAGCGCGAGAGAGGTGCTGCGCCCGGTGAGCGCCAACGCACGCCGCATCACCCCCGCGTCGCCCAACACCACCGCGCCTTGCGCTGCACCCGACGCAAACGCCTTGGCAATGATCTCGGGGCCGATACCGCAGGCATCGCCCATCGTGATGACGCAAGGGGCGCTCATGCCGGGTTGTCGATCTCGATGAATTGGTGATCGAGCCCGAACTTGGCGGCCAGGTGCGCCCCCAGTGCAGGCGCACCATAACGCTCGCTGGCGTGGTGGCCACAGGCAAAGAACGCGACTCCCGTTTCACGCGCGAGGTGCGCCTGGGGCTCGGAGATTTCGCCGGTGATGAAGGCCTCTGCCCCGGCCGCGATGGCGGCCTCGAAGTAGCCCTGCGCGCCGCCCGTGCACCAGGCCACACGACGGATCGCCTGGCCCGCAGTGCCCTCCACCATCACCGGTGTGCGCCCCAGCCGATCGCTCAACAAGGCACTCAATGCCGCTGCGCTGAGCGCTTGCGCCGTGCCGCCGACAAAGCCCAGGTCTTGATCGCCGAAGCGTCCATCGGGCACGAAGCCCAGCCGCGCGCCGAACTGCGCGTTGTTGCCGAACTCGGCATGGGCATCCAGCGGCAGGTGGTACGCCCACAGATTGATGCCATGGGCCATCAACAATTCAACGCGTGCCTTGAGCCAACCGGTCAAACGACCGTCATGCCCTTTCCAGAACAAGCCGTGGTGCACCAGCAGGGCATCGGCCCTCTGCTCAATGGCGGCCTCGATGAAGGCGCGGCTGGCCGTGACACCCGAGATCAGCCGCTGCACCTCGGGTTTGCCCTCAACCTGCAAACCGTTCGGCCCATAATCGCGGAACTTCCCCACCTCCAGCAGCGTGCCCAGGTACGAGTCGAGTTCGGTGCGAGGGGTCATAAACAGGATCTCGTTGATGCGCAAGACGTGGCTCATTTTCTCCCAAGCCGTCACAGTGGCCTTGGCGCTTTTGTTCGTGGTGGCCACGCTCAAGCCCGAGTGGCTCGGGCG
>NZ_JANOCG010000206.1:0-8511 GCF_031412075.1 Rhizobacter sp. | reverse complement strand
GGATGTAGAGCGCTTGCGCTCGGTGGGCTTGACGCCCGCGATGGCCCTGGTGGCCATTTGTTCTCAACCTGTTCCTGAAACCGACGCGGCCGAGCTGGCCGCTTCACCGCGCCGCCTGGTGCGCGTGATCGAGGTTCACCGCGAAACGCTGCAGGTGCACGACGGCGTGCAAGAGACCAGCGTGCGTGTGCTGCCCCGGCTCGCGCGCCTGCTGGCCGAGCAAGAAACCGCCGTCGCCGTCGGCGACTGGGTGGTGCTGGTGCACGACGCGCACGGCCAGGCCTGGGTGCATGAGCGCATCGCACCGCTTTCGCACATCGCGCGGCGCGACACCGATGGGCGCCGCCACCCGGTGGTCAGCAACGTCGACACCGCGCTGCTGGTGATGGGCCTGGACGACGACTTCAACCCACGCCGCCTAGAGCGCTTTTTGACGCTGGTGCAAGGCCAGGGCGTGACGGCGGTGGTGGTGCTGACCAAGGCCGATGTGGTCACGCCCGAGGCGGTGGAGGACGCGATCGCGGAGTTGCGCCAGCGCATCGCAGCCCAGGTGGAGGTGGTGGCCGTGAATGGCACCTCGCCGCAGACCACGCGTGTGCTCGATGCGTATCTTGGCGCGGGGCAAACGGTGGTGTTGCTCGGCTCCTCAGGGGCCGGCAAGTCGACCCTGACCAATGCCTTGATGGGCCACGCGGTGCAAGACACCGGCGCCGTGCGCGAGCACGACAGCCGGGGCAAGCACACCACCACCTCGCGCTCGTTGCACCGCTTGCCAAGCGGCGCGTGCGTGATCGACACACCGGGCCTGCGCACCTTGCGGCCCGATGCCGATGAAAGCACCTTGGCCATCAGCTTCGAAGACATCGCGACGCTGTCCGTGCAGTGCCGTTTTCGCGATTGCCGCCACGGCGACGAGCCCGGCTGCGCGGTGCGCGAAGGGGTACCGCCCGATCGGCTGCGCAACTACCAGAAGCTGCTGCGCGAAATGCGCCGCGACACGCTCACTGCCCTAGAAAGGCAGCAGCAACTTTCGCAGTGGAAGCTGCGTGGCCGAGAAGGCCAGATGCGCCTGAAGATGAAGCGCGGCGAGGCATGAGCCGGCGAAGCCCGGCTCCCATCAAGCAACGCGCCGAGCACGGGTCTCCCGGGCTCAGGCGTGGCGCCCCTTGGGGGCAGGAGCGTCAGCGACTGGGGGGCCCTTCTTCGTTGTTTTATGCAAATACATGCGTGCGTCGGCGTGCATCAGCAGCTGCGAGCCCGAGTTGATTTCCGAGCCAAAGGCGATGCCGTAGCTGATGCCGCAATTCGGGAAGCCGGCGTCGTGCAGCCGGCGCTCGATCTGGTTGATCTTCTGGCGGGCAAGCTCTTCTTGCGAGCGCTCGCCGAGCACGGCGAATTCGTCGCCACCCAGGCGGAAAACGCTCATGCCGTCTTCCTTGAGCACGCTCAACGCTTGTGCGAACTCGCGCAGCAGGCCGTCACCGTGGGCATGGCCGCGTTCGTCGTTGATGCGCTTCAAACCGTCGAGGTCGATCATCACCAGCATGATGCGTTGTGGGGCTTCGGCATCGGTTGTGGCCACCGTCATGCCGTTGAGCGTGCGGTCGAAGGCATGGCGGTTGGCAATGCCGGTGAGCGAGTCGGTGCTGGCCTGGGAGAGTGCGTCGTTGAGCTGCTGCAGGTAAGTGTCTTTTTCACGGCCCAGCAGGCGGATCTTGTCGGCCAGGGCGAAGGCCAGCAGCAGGGCGTCGGTGGTGGCGCCGAGCAGGGTGAAAAGCTCGATGTTGCGCATCACGCTCGGCACCAGCCCGAAGTTGGCCGGCAAGATCAGCACGGCCGGCAGCAGCAGCGCCAGGAAGGCCGCCAAAAAATAACGCGCGGGCAAAAAACCCTGGCCCAGGCGGATCATCCCCGACACCAGCGCCAGCGTGAGCGTGACCGAGATCACCGCCGTGGCCAGCAGGTGGGCATAGGCCACCGACACGAAGCACACCGGCATCAGCGCGAGCGCCACGAGGATGTTGCCGCGTGCGATCCAGGCCAGCCTTGGCGCATGTTCTTTGAGGTGCAGGAACTCGAGGAAGAACATGGTGTTGAACACCGCCCCCAGGAAGAAGGCCACGTAGTGCCAGCTCAAGCCGCGCCAGCCCAGCCAGTCGGACGCCACGTGCAGCGTCATGGCCCACGAGACGGTGGCCGTCAGCAGGTAGAGCGCGTAGTACAGCATCGACTTGTCGCGCACGCCGATGTAGACAAACAGGTTGTACAGCGCCAGCGTGAGCATCGCGCCCAGGGCGCACAGCGTCAGCACGTTTTCAGAGATCACCGTCTTGCGGTAGCCGGCCTGGCTGGCCACGTAGATGCTCGGGTAGCGCGCAAAGTAGCGGCTCTCGATGCGCAGCAGCACCTGCGCCTGCGCCCCGATCGGCAGCTCGACGTTGCCACCGTAGTGCAGCATGTAGCTGCTGTTGGCGCTGTAGCCTGTGATGAACGACTGCACCGGCTGGCCAGCTGCGTACACGCGCACCTCGATGCGCTCCATCAGCGTGCCGGTCGGGTCGACGACCCAGCGGGTTTGCTGGGTGTCGTTTTGCACCGTGGCGTGGAACCAGTAGCTGCCGCCGAAGAGGCTGACCCGCTCCACCTGCTTTTGTTTGGCGAGCCAGGCGCCCAGCGCGGCGGGCGTGGCCGGTGGCGTGTCGTCTTGCGCCAGGTAGAGCTGGCCGCGCGAGGCGATGTCGACCTCGGCGTTGGCGTTGAGCGAGATCGGCGACTGGCTCCACGCCGGGCTGCACAGCAGCGCCAGGGCCACGAGCAGCAGTGGGCGCAACCAGCACAGGCTGCGCGGCAGGGGGGCAGATGACAGAGACATTGCGGGTTTCGGCTCCGTCAAACGGCGGTGGGGAGCAATGTAACCAGAAGTTTCATGGTTAGGCATGCAGGCTCGCCAGGGCGAACGCGGCAGAAGTCACACATGCCGCCCATGGCTCAGAGGTCTTTCTCACCGGCGATCACCTTGGGGTGGCCGCACAAGGCCCGCGAGGTCTGCATGCCGGCCATCACCGCCGCCTCGACGCAGCCGGCGTTGACGCCGGTCTTGATCCAGTCGCCGGTGACGTAGAGGTTGTTGAACCCCGTGCCATCGGTCTGCAGACGGTGTTTGGTGCTGTTGACGACCGACAGCACATAACGCTCCGACGGGTCGACATTGGCGCGCCAATACTGGCTGTCGAAGCGCTTCTCGCCTTGGGCGGCGGTGGTGTCGATGAGGCACGACCAATCGAAGTCTTGCGGCGTGGCCACGGCCGGCCACAGCGCATGCACATGGTGTTTGAGCTGGTCGATGGCGGCCTGCTTGACCTGCTCGGCCATGCGTGCCGGGAAGCCGCGGTCGCTGAAGGGCGGGTAGCTCTTGACGGCCAAGGCGCTGCAGAAGTACGACACGTTCTTGGGCTCGAACTGCGGCGGCCAGGCTTCGCGGATCAGCGTCTGGTCCATCGGCGCCCAGGTGTCGAAGGGCTCGCTGAAGGCGGTCAGCACAGGCTCTTCGTCGGCGCGGCCAAATTCGGTCCAGCCGAGTTGGGGCACGGTCTTGTCGAGCCACACCTGGTAAGCCTGCGTGGCGCAAGTTTTCACGTAGGTGACCGAGGCTTGCAGCGCCGGGCTGCGCGCCACCAGTTGCGGGCACAGCAGCGCCACGCCATCGGACGAGATGCCGAAGATCACCTTGTCGAAGTCGACACCCCGTTGCAGCGTGACGGTGGGCAGCGGCTTCTTGAACTGCTGTTGGTACACCTCGGGCCAATCGCTCCAGTTGGATTCGAGGTTGATCTTGTGGGCCTGCAGCAGCTTCGCCTGCGCGGGGTCGAGCTGTTGGTAGAGCGGCTCGCTCGGCCAGCAGTCCAAGCCCTTGACGGGGCGCAGCGGGTTGTATTCGTTGCCTGAGAGATCCACCTGGCGTGTCATGCGGATCTGGGCCACGGTGTTGCTGCCGGCCTCGGGCACCAGCTCTTCGACCTTGTGGAAAAACTCGAACTTGACGCCGCGCCTCTTCAGCACCTCATAGAAGGGCGTGAACACTGTGTCGCCCATGCCGGCCTGCATCTTCCACATGATGCCGCCCTGGTAGCCGCAGGTCATGCGGAAGATGCCGCGCAACATGGTGCCGGCTTCGAAGTTGGGCTTGTCGAAGTCGCCGTCTTCGTAGCCGAACACCAGATCGTAGAGCGCACGAATCGGCGCCGAATGCACGCTCACCGTGGGGTTGGCGCCGTGGCGTGTGAGCCAGGCGTAGAGGTCTTCGTCGTTGATGACGTCGAAGCCTTTTTCGAACACGTGGTCTTCGAGCATGCCGATCAGCGAGGTGACGGCGAGGTCGATGCAGATGTAGAGCCGGCGCAGGTCATCGGCCACGTCGCTCATCTCGGCCTGTGCGCCAAACCGCGCCTGCAACGCCACCCGCATGCTCTTGAGCGCGGCGGCGTGCACCGTGTGCTGCATGGCGTCTTGTTCGCCCAGCTCGGGCAGGCTTTGCGCAAAGCTCAGGGCGGCGTCAAACACGCTGTGCACGTCGGACACGATGGTCTCGACCTTGCGTTCGATGCGCGTGGCCAGGGACTCGAGCCAGTCGCCGATGTGGTTTTCGGTGACCTCCACCGAGGTGGTGGTCACGATGGTGGTGGTGCCGTGCTGGCTCTCCAGCTCGGCGAGCCACATCTTGATCCACTCATACATGGTGAGGGCGATGTCCCACAGGCCGATGTCTTCGTCGCCGTGGCCCGGCTCACCCGGCATCTCAGGCGTGTCGATCAGCCACTGGCGCCAGGTTCCGTCGATCAGCTCGCTCAGTGCGAAGGAGTGTTGCGGTTTGAAGGCGTCTTGCCAGGTGGCCAGCGGTGCGCCCGCTGGGCGACCCAGCTCGCCGTAGGCGCCTTGCATGGTGCGGAAGGCGTTTTGATAAAAGCCAAACCAGATGTGCAAGCCGTGCTCTTCGATGCGCTCGCTTAAGCGCGCGTTGCGCCCGCTCGCACCCTTGCCACCGAGGCGCCAGCCCATCTGGTAGACGGTGATGTCGTACCGGTTCTGCCAGCCCGGTTGGTCGGTGAGGTAATAGGCCGCGGTCATGGCGGCCACACCACCGCCGAGCACGGCGATCTTTTGTGGCGCGATCTGCGAGTTGTCGTGGATCTCAACGCCGGGTGTCACCTCGAAGTCGAAGCTCAGGTGAAAGGGCAGGATGGCCGCTTGCACGCCCAGCTTCAGGCCCAGCGTGTCGTTGAGTGGAAAGCTTGCGAACTTGTGCAGCGTCAGCTCGTAGTCGTCTTCGAACACTTCCACGCCGTGCACAGCGGTCACCATCGCCGGTGCCGCCACGATGGCCTGGTAGACCGCCTTGATGCCCGACGCATCGGGGAACTGCTTCAAGAAGATCTGCTCGCAGCCCGGGTGGCGCAGCATGCCGGCGATCTGGGCCCAGGCTTCCTTGTCGAGCTCCAGCGTGGCGGGCAGGTTGGCGGCGATCAGCTCGATGGCTTCTTCGATCAACTCGATGAAGCCGCCCAGCTTGCGCGCGCCTTGGCGGTGGGTGGTGGCCGCCACTTCGAGCAGCGGGTGCGTGGCCAGTTGCGTGTCAGGCGAGAAGGGCTCGAAGCCCTTGGTGGCCATCGAGAAGTAGCGCGCCGGCTCACCCGGGGCGGGCATGCTGTATTCGCATAGGTACTTGGGGTAGCCGAAGAGTTCGCGCCCGTTGATGAGCGCCATCGCGTCGTCCACGAAGATGTGGCAGGGGTAGAAGAACACGCGGCTGATGCCGCTCTCGCCCTTCTTGATTTGACCCACCATCACCCAGGTGATGATGTCGAGCTCTTCGCCCCAGCCCTTGGCCTGGTCGCTCGGCCAGGTGGAGAAGGCCTTGTGCACCTTGGTGAAGGTGAGCATCACGAACGGTGAGAACACCTGGAAGCTCATCTCGCCGCCCGCGCAGGCGGTGAGGGTCGAGTCGACCGTGGCCTGCAGCTTCGCCAGGTCGCCCTTGACGAAGAAGCCGTACATCTCGGCGTCTTTGAGCTGCAGCGGTGGGTGCATCAGCGGCGAGCCGCCCGGGTAGAGAAAGGCTGGGCGGTTCGTCTTCGGAGCTGTCATGGCGATTGTTGTGGGGCCGCTGAGGAGCGCGAAGTATCTTCGCGGCCTTGTGCTGGCGGTTTCGTGAAAACCCGAGCGCTCCCCTCAGGGCGCTTCGGTCAGGCGTTCACGTTTTGCCAAGGCAGGGAAGAGTTTCATCCACAACGCAGCCACTGCCAAGGTGCCGATGCCACCCAGCAACACCGAGCCCACCGGGCCGAGCACGGCCGCCGTGGCACCCGACTCGAACTCGCCCAACTGGTTGGATGCACCAATGAAGATTGAATTCACCGCGCTCACCCGGCCTCGCATGGTGTCGGGTGTCTCCAGCTGCACCAAAGACTGGCGGATCACCACGCTCACCATGTCGGCCGCTCCGCTCACCCACAGCGCCAGCATCGACAGCACGAACACCGTCGACAACGCAAAGCACAAGGTCGCCACGCCGTAGATGGCCACCGCCGCAAACATCACCTTGCCCACACGCCGCGTGATCGGCCAGCGTGTGAGCACGGCCGACATGCACAGCGCGCCCACGGCGGGTGCCGCACGCAGCAGGCCCAGGCCCCTGGGGCCGACGTGCAGCACGTCCTTGGCGAACATCGGCAACAAAGCGACAGCGCCGCCCAGCAGCACCGCAAACAGATCGAGCGAGATGGCGCCCAGCACCACCGGGCGCTGCCAGATGAACTGGAAGCCTGCCAACACGGTGGCCAGGGTCACCGGCTCTTTCGGCGGGGGCACGTGCGGGTGCCCGATGCGCAGAAACAGCACACCCGCCAGCACGAATGCCGCCGCGCACACCGCGTAGACCACGCTCGCACCGGCCACGTAGATGAAGCCGCCCAGGGCCGGGCCGCCGATGATGGCGGTTTGCATGCCCATCGAGCTGAAGGCCAGCGCACGTGGCAGCACCGCGTTGGGCACCAGCGAGGGCACCAGCGCCTGCTGCGCCGGCATCTGGAAGGCCTTGGCCATGCCGAGCGCGACCGACAGCCACAGCAAGAGCCCGCGGCTCGCCCAATCGCCGTGCGAGGCGGCCATCAGCAGCAGCGCCATTCCCGCCTGCGCCACCATGCACAGCGCGAGCACGCGGGTGCGGTCGCAGCGGTCGGCCACGTGGCCGGCCACCAGCGTGAGCAACAGGGCGGGCAAAAACTGCAGCAGGCCCACCAGGCCCAGGTCCCAGGCGCTGCCGGTCAGCTCGTACATCTGCCAGCCCACGGCGACCATCAGCATCTGGTTGCCGGTGGTGCCGGCGACACGCGCCCACCAGAAGCGCATGAAGGCCGGCAGGCCCAGGAGGGAGTCGGTGTTCACGGGGGCCGATGTTACGGCGCGCCGCGGCCCACCCGGGCGCTGCGCGCCAGTGCCGAATCGAGCCGGCCCAGATAGGCCACCAGCTTCAGCAGGAAGTCAGGCTGCACCGCTGCCTGCACCGAAGGGCGCTGCGCCAGCTGCTCGCGCCATGCGGTGAGCTTTGGCAAGCCTGTGAAGAAGTCATACGACTCCATCAGCGCGAAGGCGTCGAAGTAGCGAAAGACGGGGGCGAACACCACGTCGACCATCGTGAACGACGCACCGGCGAAGTAAGGCGAGCCCGGCAGCTCGCTCTCCAGCCGGTGCAGCAAGCGCAAGACCTCGCGGCGCCGCTCATCCTGCGTGCGGGCATCGCGTGCCTTGAAGAAGCCGCCCACGCTTTGCAACAGCGCCGTGCCAAACGCCATCCAGGCGCGGTGCTGGGCTCGGCGCAATGGGTTGAGAGGGTGCAGCTGGGGTGGGTGCATTTCGTCGAGGTATTCGCAAATCACGGCCGAATCGAAGATGGCCTCGTCGCCCACCCGAAGCACCGGCACCAGGCCCAGCGGAGACGCCACTTCGAACTCGCTCGGCTTGTGGTGCAGGTCGATGTCTTGGCGCGTGTGGGCGAGGCCTTTTTCGGCCAGCACGATGGCCACGCGTTGCACATAAGGGCAGCCGTGGTGGGCGTACAGGGTGATGGGTTGGGGCATGCTGCGCTCAGCGTTTGACGAGGCGGGACTCGATGGCATCCGAGCTGGGCACGCCGCCGTAAAACGCGATGTGGCCGTCGACGATAAGCAGCGGAAACGCTGCCAGCCCGTGGGTGTGAAAGACCGTGCTCAGTTCTTCCTGGAACGCTGCGGTGGCGCTGTCGGCCCGGGTGCCGAGCTCGCGCAGCTGTTGGCGCGTGCCCGTAAGGGTCGCGAGCACGACTGGCCGTGGGCTGCCCGTGCGTTGCATCGCGTCTGTGAGGTGGCGTGCCAGCTGTTCGTCTTTGGGTGTGCTCATGGCGTCGCAGCACGCGGCCGACAGAATGCCCACCTGGCCTGCGCCCAGCAGCGCGGGATGGGGGGCGCGGGCCGGCGACCC
>NZ_JANOCG010000205.1:0-14290 GCF_031412075.1 Rhizobacter sp. | reverse complement strand
CGCCGCAAGCGCTTCTGCCGCTTCACGGTGACCGGCGTCGAAGAAATCGACTACAAGGACATCGACACCCTGCGCGACTTCATCGGTGAAAACGGCAAGATCACGCCGGCTCGCCTGACCGGTACGCGTGCCTTCTTCCAGCGTCAGCTGACCACCTGTATCAAGCGCGCCCGCTTCCTGGCGATGCTGCCGTACAGCGACCAGCACAAGGTCTGAGGAGCTATCACATGCAAATCATTCTTCTGGAAAAAATCGCCAACCTCGGCAACCTGGGCGACGTCGTCAAGGTCAAGGACGGCTACGCACGCAACTTCCTGATCCCCTCGCGCTCGGCTCGCCGTGCCACCGAGACGGCCATCAAGGAATTCGAAGCCAAGCGCGCCGAGCTCGAAAAGGCCGCTGCCGAGAAGCTGGCCGCTGCACAAACCCTGGGCGAGAAGATGAGCGGGCGCACCGTTCACATCACGCAAAAGGCGGGTGTGGATGGACGTCTGTTTGGCTCGGTGACCAACCATGACATCGCCGAAGCGCTGACGCGCATCGACTTCAAGGTCGCCAAGTCGCAGGTGCGCTTGCCCAATGGCCCGCTGAAGACGGTTGGCGAGCACACGGTGAGCGTGGCTGCGCACACCGACGTGGTGGTCGAGGTCAAGGTGGTGGTGGTGGGCGAGACCGACTGAGGTTTCTGCGCATCCCGCTAAAAGGGTCGGCATTGCCGGCCCTTTTTCATGTCTGTCCCCAGGCTGTCCCCTGAAGCTCCTCTGGATTTCCACAGCCTTGTGCACACCTGACGGGAGCTGCGACCCCTATCATTCCTCCGATGTCTGTTGTCTTCTCGACCCCCGGTTTCCCCGCCCACTCTTCTCGCTCCGACGACGAGGTGTCGCGTCTGCGCATCCCGCCGCATTCCATCGAGGCCGAGCAGAGCGTCATCGGCGGTTTACTGATCGACAACAGCGCGTGGGACCGTGCCGGTGACCTGCTCACCGACAGCGACTTTTACCGCCACGAGCACCGCCTCATCTACGCCGCCATTGGCAGCCTGATGAATGCGTCGAAGCCGGCCGATGTGATCACCGTGTTCGAGCAACTGCAAAGCCTGGGCAAGGCCGAAGACTGCGGCGGTTTGGCTTACCTGAACGCCTTGGCGCAGAGCGTGCCGAGCGCGGCCAACCTGCGGCGTTACGCCGAGATCGTGCGCGAGCGCGCAGTGCTGCGCAAGCTGGTGGCGGCCAGTGACGAGATCGCCACCGCGGCCTTCAACCCGCAGGGCCGACCGGTGCCGCAGATCCTCGACGAGGCTGAAAGCAAGATCTTCAAGATCGGCGAAGAAGGCTCACGCTCGCGCCAGGGTTTCATCAGCATGGACACCCTGGTGGTGCAGCTGATCGACCGGGTGAATGAGCTGCATGAAAACGGCGCCGAAGAAGTGACGGGCGTGCGCACCGGTTTCTACGACATGGACAAGATGACCGCCGGCCTGCAAGCCGGTGACCTGATCATCCTGGCGGCTCGCCCCTCGATGGGCAAGACAGCCTTCGCGCTCAACATCGCCGAACACGTGGCCGTCAACGAAGGCCTGCCGGTGGTCGTGTTTTCCATGGAAATGGGCGCCGCCCAGTTGGCGCTGCGCATGGTGGGCTCACTCGGCCGCATCGACCAGAGCAACCTGCGCACCGGCAAGCTGCGTGACGACGAATGGGGCCGCCTCTCCGAGGCGGTCGAAAAGCTCGGCAAAGCGGCCGTGTTCATCGACGAAGGCTCGGCCCTGACCCCCACCGAGCTGCGTGCGCGCGCGCGCCGCCAGGCACGCCAGTGCGGCCAGCTCGGCTTGATCGTGGTCGACTACCTGCAGCTGATGAGCGGCAGCAGTGGCAGCAGCGAAGAAAACCGTGCAACGGTCATCGGCGAGATCTCTCGCGGTTTGAAATCACTGGCCAAAGAGCTGAAATGCCCGGTGATCGCGCTGTCGCAGCTCAACCGAAGCGTCGAAACCCGCACCGACAAGCGCCCGATGATGAGCGACTTGCGCGAGTCTGGTGCCATCGAGCAGGACGCCGACGTGATCATGTTCATCTACCGCGACGACTACTACACCAAGGAAGCGTCGAAAGAGCCTGGTGTCGCGGAGATCATCATTGGCAAGCAACGGAATGGCCCAACCGGTACGGTGAAGCTGGCGTTCCTCAAGCCCTTGACGAAATTCGAGAACATGGCGCCTGGGAGTTCAGGTGGAGACATGTACTGACTTTCAGTCATTCGGCTTCAGTGTCGAGGGCTGAAATCCAGACCCGAGGGGCATCCTCACCGCGGGATCTCGCGGGGAGCGGTGTGGCTGGGGTCGGCTTGCGGGTTTGAGTTTCCGCCTCACGCCGTGGTCAGTCGGAACGAGTCAACGACCTTCATCATCGATTGCGCTTGCCCGTTCAGGCTCTCGGCCGGATCTGCGCGATGCCGGAACTCTGCTCGCCGGCCGACAACGCCATCTGGCCGACCAAGGCCGCGACCTTCTCCACGGTCGGGCTGTGGTGCGGTTGCAGCTTGCGTGCGCTCCGCCGTTCTCGGCAGCCCGCAACGCCCCCGCGTCACTGCTCCTTGCGTCTCAGATAACTCGCGCGCTTCGCATCTTCCGGGTAGAAGTACTTCACATCACCACCGCGCCACACGCCGAGCCAGACCATGTTGCGCGTGAAGGCGTCGTGGTCCTTGTCGGTGAACGGGTTCGAGTGCGTGGTCACGACGCCGGTGAACGGTCGCTGCAGGTTTTCGAGCGCGTTCTTCAAGGCCGGCCCCGAGGTGTCGCCCTTGGTCTGGAACAAGGCGTGCAACATCATGTAGACCGCGTCGTAGGTCTGCGCTGCCGCCATCAGCGAGCCGATCGGCTGGTCTCCGGCATGGCGCTTCAGACGCGCGATGAATGAAGAACGGCGCTCGTTGGACAAGTCCTGGATGATGGTCTGCACCATCACCGCTCCCTCAACGGCAGCGCCGGCACGCTCCGACACGAGGCGAAACGAGAGCGGCCACGGGCCATAAAGCGGCGCGCTGAGTTTGGCTTCCACACGCGACGTGGCCAGCACCGCAAACTCAGGGCCCACCGTGTAGCCGATGATCACGTCGGCGCCGGCCGCACGCGCCTCCAGCATCTGCTGGGTGAGCGACTTCACGCCCAGGTCGAAGCGCGCGCTGTAGACCGGCTTCAACCGCTTGTCGGCCAAAAACTTCTCCACGTCCTTCATGCCACCTTCGCCGTAGCCGGACTTGTCGGCGAAGATCGCCACCCGGATGAAGCCGCGCTTGACCACCTCGTCGACCAGCGCGCCGGCCTGCAAGGTGTCGCGCGCCGACATGCGAAAGATCATGCTCGTCGCAGCCGGGTACTTCGCGGTGACGGCCGAGCCCGTGGCCACCGGCACCATCAGCAAGTGCTGGTGGTCCTGGAACACGTCGACCGATTTGAGCGCGACGCCGGAGTTGCAAAAGCCGACGGTGAAATCGACCTTCTCCTTGAGCACCAGATCTTCAGCCGCCTTGCGGCCTTCGTCGGGGGTGGCCTTGTCGTCACGCGGTACCAACTCGATCGGCCGCCCCAGGTAGCCGCCGACTTCATTGATCTCCTTGGTGGCGAGTTCGGCACCGAGGCGCGCGCTGTTGCCGAAGTCCTGCGAGCCACCGGTGAACGGGCAGATGAAGCCGACACGTACCGGCTTGGCAGGCTGAGCGCTGGCACACACCGCCATCACAATCCCCAGCGTGCCGACCCAGAATCGAGCCTTGATGCGTGTCATGCTGATCGTCTCCATGCGAGCCAGAACCGCTTCATGATAGTGACGGCCGCACGGCGCAGGGGCCGGTAGAGCCAGGCCCTGCGTGGATTCATGCACGGAGTGTGAAGATATCGCGGCCACTTGCCAACGGCATGGCCAGGCGGCTGGCGAGCCGCTCGACATGGCCGGCTGTGTTGGCTAGAGCACAGAAGGAAAGCAGGGGTGACGCTATCTTGGAGGCACCCTTGTTCTACCGTCTGAGGAGCCACCTTGATCACCTTCAAAGTGAAAGACATGTTTTCCAGTCGCTCGGCCGGCACCATCGTGAAGTCGGTGAAGGCGCTGGACAGCGGCGCGAGAGTTCGCGTCAACATGGAAACCTACTCGGTGGAAATCGAACCCAGCTGGGCCCGGCCTGACGCTTTCCGCGAGGCGATTGGAAAGGCAGGGTTCACGCCCGAGGCGCCAAAAATCGCCCCGCCGAAGCCGCCCTTCGCAGGTGAGGTCGACCTGCCTCTGCCCTGACCCCGGGGCTCAAGCCACCCGTTGGCTTGGCGCGTGCGCTCCCTGGCGGCGTGGTTTGATGACAGCCGGCACTCCGATCGCGATTGAATTGGCCGGCACATCGCGCGTCACCACCGAGTTCGCCCCGATGAGCACGTTGTTTCCCACCGTGATGCGGCCAAGCAGCTTGGCGCCCGATCCGATGTCGACGTTGTTGCCGATCACGGCCGCGCACGGGTCGCTCACTCGGCTGAGGCCGATGCACACGCCATTGCGGATGCGGCAGTTGTCGCCAAACCTCGCGTAGCCGCTGATGATGATCCCGCCAAAATGGTCGATCACGAAGTTGCGACCGATTTCCACTTCGCAAGGCAACTCGATGCCGGTGACGATCTGCACGAACTTGAACGCGATCTTGTAGAGCCCCGACATCGGCTTGCGCAACCACACCGGCCGCACGCCGTAGCGCCACCGACCGAAACGGTAAACCACCAGCGCCCAAAAGCCTTGTGCCCCCCAATTGCCGCCATGCGCCCTGAGGTCGGCGCGGATGTTCGCAAATGGGCCTGCCTTCGCTGCAGGCAGGGCATGAGGCGTGGCAACTTCTCTGGCCGGGTGGTCGCCGAAACCTTGTCGTGGTTTGTTCAGCACAGCGTGTTCATCGGATGGAGAGGGTCTCGAAAGCCGCTTGGTGTTCTGAGTCTCAGTCACCGCCAGGTGAAGGTCTGTTCGATATCGAACACAGACGTTTCAGCCTGTGCGCAGGCGTCGGCGACAAGCACCACAGTGGGCCCCCTGATCAGGGGGTCGTGCGGCGCGGCGTACGTGCGCTAGCGCACTGACCGCCTGTCGGCTCTGCCGATACAAGCTCACATCGGCTGATCAGAATGATCGACAGATCGGCCGCGGCCTCGCTTGTCAACGCACGGCGAGTTGTCCAATTGCGTTGCGCCAGCCGAAAGGTTGTTCATGACTCCCGACCTCTCTCAGCTTCCACTGCGCTTGTTGGTTCTGGGCGCGTTGTGTACTGCTCCGTTGGCTTCGATGGCGACCGACGTGGCCGGTCTCAGTCGCGCCGAGAGCGTTGTTCACTCCACCAACACCTGGTTGAATCAGGCTCGCCCCTCGGCTTGGGCAGGCCAGGGCCTGGCGATGCAGGTGGGCGAAGCCGCACACCCCATGAGCTTTGCCTACGCCGCCGCCGAGCGCAGGCACGGGCCGCCGGCGCTCGCAGCGGTGTTTTCGCGTCATGGCGAATTGACTCACCTCGACGTGTGGTCGCCGAACTTTCTGGCGGAGAACTTCCCGTCGGGCCCTTTTGCTAGCGTCACCGCCCCGGTGCCGGAACCCGGCACCTACGTCCTGATGCTGGCCGGGCTGGTCGCGATCGGGTTCGCGATGCGTGGGCGCAGGCGCAGCTGAACACCCACGCCGAGTTGGCTTCGGCCTGACCGCAACAGGGGGATCAGATACTGTATAAACGTACAGTATGCATCTCCCACCTCCTGCACCGCCAGACCTGGGCACGCTCAAGGGCCGTGGGACTGCCTGGGCCATCGTTCACCGCTACACGCGCCAGCCGAGCGAAAGTTTTGACGACTGCTGGGGCACGCTCGAACAAGCGGCGCGTGAAGAGCGGGTACCTGTCGCCACGCAGATCATCGAAGAGCAGGTCAAGTCGATCCTCTCCAGCAACGACTCGCCTGACATCTCGTTCGACCTGTCGGTCAACCCCTACCGGGGCTGCGAGCACGGTTGCATCTACTGTTTTGCGCGGCCCACGCACAGCTACCTCAACATGTCGCCGGGGCTCGACTTCGAGACCCGCATCATCGCCAAGGTCAACGCGACACAACGCCTGCGCGAGGCCTTGGCGAGCCGCAATTACGAGCCCGCCTTGCTCAACATCGGCTCGGCAACCGACGCCTACCAGCCCATCGAACGCAAGCTCGGCATCACACGTTCGCTGATCGAGCTGCTGGCCGAGTGCAAACACCCGTTTTCGCTGGTCACCAAGTCATCGGGTGTGGAGCGCGACCTCGACCTCATCGCTCCGATGGCCGCCGAGCGGCTGGCGGCGGTGTATGTGTCGGTGACTTCGCTCGATGCCCATCTCTCGCGCATCCTGGAGCCGCGCGCCGCCTCGCCGCAGCGCCGCCTGCGCACCATCGAGACACTCGCCCGCGCTGGTGTGCCAGTGGGCGTGAGCGTGTCGCCGGTCATTCCCTTCATCAACGAGCCCGAGCTCGAGCGCATCCTCGAAGCCGCTGCGGCTGCCGGGGCCCGCTCGGCCTTCAGCGTGGTGTTGCGCCTGCCCTGGGAGGTGAACCCGCTGTTCCAGCAGTGGCTGGAGCAGCATTTCCCGCAGCGCGCCGCGCGGGTGATGGCGCGCGTGCGCGAGATGCGAGGTGGCAAGGACTACGACGCCACTTTCGGCAGCCGCATGAAGGGCGAGGGGGTGTGGGCTCAGCTGCTTCAGCAGCGTTTCGCCAAGGCCTGCGCCCGGCTCGGCCTCAACAAGACGCGCACCGAACTCGACCTCACGCTGTTTCGCAAGCCTCGGCTGGCACCGGCCGACGGGCAAGGTGAGTTGTTCTGACGCAGCCGCCTTACGCGGCCCGGCAAGGCGCCGTCACGTCGAGCGTGCTGCGGTAGACCTGCGTCTGCACACCCATCATTCCGAGCACGGTGTGGGACAGGTTGTCGTGGCTGAAGGGAGTGTCCAGCCGCTGTTTCAGACAGCCCGGCTTGAGCGATTGTTCGGTGGCGGCAGACAACCACATCACCATCGGCACTTGGGTTTGTTCCCGGGGTGCGAAGGCGTAGGGCAGGCCATGCAGATAGAGGTTGTTCTCGCCCAATGACTCGCCGTGGTCCGACACGTACAGCAAGGCTGCGTCATGGCGGTCCGCCTGCGAACGTAGCCAGGAAATGGTGATGGCCAGCACATGGTCGGTGTAGGCAATGGAGTTGTCGTAGGCGTTGACCAGCGCCTGCCGGTCGCAGTCTTGCAGCGCGATGGTCTGGCACTCGGGCTCGAAGCGCTTGTGCAAGGCCGGCGAGCGTTTCCAGTAGGCCGGGCCGTGGCTGCCCATCTGGTGAATCACCACCACCACGCCCTTGTCGCGGCGCTCGGCGGGCAGGGCCGCGATGCGCTCGTCGAGGCCTTGCAACGAAGCCTCGTCGTGGCATTCGCCGTCTTCACAAGCGGCCCCCGCCGAGTGGGCGTTGGCCACCCGATCGCACACACCCTTGCAGCCCGATTGGTTGTCGACCCACAACACCGCGAGGCCGGCGTGCTGCAACACGTCGAGCAGGTTTTCGTGGGGGCGATTTTCGGCCTCGAAACCTGCCTTGCCGAAGACGGAGAACATGCAGGGCACGGAGGCCGCGGTGCTGGTGCCGCAGGAGCTCACGGCGTGAAAGCTCAACACGTCGAGTTCAGCCAGGCGCGGTGTGGTGGGGCGTGTGTAGCCATTGAGCGAGAAGTGGTCGGCACGGGCGGTTTCGCCCAGCACCAGCACCAGCAGCGGTGGCTTGGCGCCGCTGGCCCGTGCGGCCAGGTGTGCGTCGGTGCCCACCGCCACCGGTGGGCCACCGGGTTTGGCTTGGGCGTCGGCGACGACCATGCCCAGAGCGTAGAAGGAGTTGAGCGGGTTGATCAGGTAGCGCACCGGTTTGTGGTT
Source organism: Rhizobacter sp. (assembly GCF_031412075.1). Lineage (GTDB taxonomy): Bacteria > Pseudomonadota > Gammaproteobacteria > Burkholderiales > Burkholderiaceae_C > Rhizobacter. The sequence continues at coordinate 6,333 of NZ_JANOCG010000205.1, read as the reverse complement.
GCGCATGGTGGCCGACATGTCCGCAAAAAACAGCAGCAGCAGCGCCACCAGCACCACAGCGGCGGCCATCGCCCCCCACAGGTTGCGGCGCAACTGCTTCCAGCCCAGGCGCTGCACGCGCAGCGGCAGCAGCCAGGCCAGAGGCAGCACGCCCAGCAGCAAGGCGCTCGCGACCAGCTGGCCGCTCAGCAGATCGCGGGTTTCGTGCAGGTCGGTGTGCAGCACGTTGAGCATCATGGTGGAGTCGATCACCACGTTGTAGGCGCCCATGAAATGCGCTCCGGCAGCGCCCGACAGAAGAAACAGCACCAGCACCGGTTTGATGCTCCAGCGCCAGGCGGCCAGGCTCAGCAGCAGCGCGGTGAGCGCCGCCAGCATGGCGCACAGCGCGAGCATGAACAGGCGCCCTCGCACGCTGTGGGTTTCGGGCAGGCGGTCAAGGGCGGCCCACAGCGGCCAGTTCATCAGCGTGGCGACCCAGATGCTGGCCAGCCAGGCCAGGCTCAGCGGGTTCCAGCCTCTGTCTTCAGAGGCGGCGCCCTCAGGTGCGCTCAGAACCGACGGCGATGGCATGGCATTCAGCATCGGGCGCATTTTTAGCGCCCCACCTGAAGGCACGCTTAAGGCGGCGGAGCGTCTCCGATGCTCAAGGTGGCACGAAAGCCGTGCGCCACACCCGGTGGCGGCGACTCCAGCAGCAGGCTCGCGTGCTGCTGCTGGGCGATGCGGGCCACGATGGACAGGCCCAGGCCCGTGCCTTCGGTGTGAGTGGAGCCGCGCGAGTAGGGCTGGGAGAGTGTGGTCAGGACCGTGCTGGCCACGCCCGGGCCGTCGTCGCTCACGATCACCCGGCCCGGTGCTTCCACCCGCACCTGCACCCCCGCCTGTGGGGCGTGCTTGAGCGCGTTTTCGATCAGGTTGCGAATGGCGATGCCGAGTGCGTCCATGTCGCCTTGCACCACCACCGGCTGCGCCGGCAGCTGCACCGACAGGCGGTGGGTGGCGTCGGCGTGGTGGCGAAACTCGTCGAGCACCAGGGTGGCCAGTTGCCGCAGGTCGACCGGCTCGCGCTCCAGGCCGATGCCCGACTCCACCCGCGAGAGCTGCAGCAGCTTGGTGGCGGTGTTGCTCAGGCGGTCGAGCGAGCGCACCAGGGCCTGCGCACGTTCCTGCGCATCACCTGCGGGCAGCTCGGCCACCAGGCGCTGCGCCTGCGCGCGGGCTGCGGCCAGCGGGGTGCGCAGCTCGTGTGCGCTGCTGGCGGCAAAGGCCCGCTCTGCGCGCACCACACCTTGCAGGCGCCCGATCAAGGCGCCGATCGATGCCACCATCGGCTCGAACTCGGTCGGCAGGTCGTTCACCTGCAGGGGCGAGATGTCGGCTTCGGGCCGCGCGCGCAGTTGTTCGCTGGCTTGCTGCACACCCTTGAACGAGCGGCGCAACAGCGTGTCGATCAACAAGGCGGCCAGCGGCAGCAGGGCGAGGAGCGGCAGCACCAGGGCGGCGGTGCTTTCAGCCACGGCCTCGCGGCGCATGTTGAGCGGCTCGCCGACTTGCACCACCACACGCTTGTCGACCGTGCGGCGGGTGGCCACGCGCCAGCCGTTCACGGTTTGCACGCCGGGCTCGGCATCCAGCGGCCAGGGCACATCGCGCGTAGGCCCGGACTGGCGAAGCACCGCGCCTTGCTGGTTGCGCACCAGCACATGCATCACTTCTTCCGGCGGCACGGCTGGCAGCGACGCGATGACGGGCCGCTGGCCCCAGGCGTCGGTTTCGAGGGGAATCTGTTCGGCCAGCGAGACCAGGGCGCTGTCGTGCACCACGGTCAGCTCGTAACGCACGGCGATGGTGGCGACGATGGCCGCGACCGACCACAACAACGCGACCGCAATCAGCAGGCGCCAGCGCAACACGCGCGCCAGGCTCCAGCGGCGGGTGGTCATCCCGGTTGGCGCTCCAGGCGGTAGCCGAGCTGGCGCGTGGTGCTGATGGCGTCGGGGCCGAGCTTCTTGCGCAGGCGGCTGATCAGCACCTCGAGCGTGTTGCTGTCGGCGCTTTCGCCTTGTGAATACAGGCGCCGTGTCAGCGCCTCTTTGCTCCAGGTCTGGCCGGGGTGCACGGCGAGGCAGCGCAACAGACCCCACTCCATGGCGGTGAGCGAAAGCACCACACCATCGCGCTGCGCCAGCTGGGTCTGCAGGTCGACCTCTGCGCCGCCCACCAGACGCAGCAGCGGTGTGGGCGCCAGTGCGTAGCGGCGAGCTACTGCGTCGACACGTGCGCTCAGCTCTTCGAGGTCGAAGGGTTTGACGAGGTAGTCGTCTGCCCCCGAGGCGAGGCCATGGATGCGGTCGCGGATCTGGTCGCGCGCGCTCAGCACCAGCACCGGGAAAGGCGTGGTCTGGCGGCGCACCTGGGCCAGCAGGTCCATGCCATCACCGTCGGGCAGGCCGAGGTCGAGCAAGGCCAGATCGCTGTCGTGCTGCTCGCCCAGGCGGTCGAATGCGTCACGCGCGTGTGCAGCGGTCTTCAGCCATTCCACCGCATGGCCCTGGGCTTCGAGGTGGTCGGCCACCGCCTGGCCCAAATCGATGTCGTCTTCGATCAGTGTGATGTGCATGGCCGCGATTGTCGTCGCGCGCCGCAGGTTTCAGGCGGCGGTGGCCTCAGGGCTTGTACCGCCTGCCGGTGGGGCATCGCGCAGGTTGAGCGCACCGGGCTGGCGGCCGTTGTTCTGCCCCAGCGCGGCACCGCCCACGCCCACGGCGAAACGCTCGCGCAGCGAATCGGCGTGAACCGACAAGGCCTGCGCATCTGCAATCTTGTCGCCGTGACGCTGCAGCGACATGCGAGCCATCTCGATCAGCTTGGCATTCAGCGTGCGTTCAGCGTGGTTCAGCAGCGACTCCACTGCGTTGCGGTGCTTGCCTTGCAGCGTGTGGGTCACGGCCTGCTCGGCCATCTCGGTGATGCGGGTGTGGGCGTCACGCACTTGTTGGGCAAAGGGCGGGTGGGGAGCGGCCGCGCCGGCCAGCAACTCGGTCACGCCCTTGGTGCTGGCGAAACGCAGGCCCAATGCATCGACCCAGGCGTCGGAGCCGTCGAGCCGCAGCTCGGCGGCCGTCAGTTGCGACAGCAGGGCCAGCAGATTGCAGGCGGCTTCGACGTCGAGGCCGGGTTCGTTGAGGTCGGCGAACAGCTGACGCACTTCGGTGACCACGGCGGCCACCTGCTTTTGCAGCATCAGATTGAACACCTTCACCACCGAGACGAAGCGCTGCAGACGGCGGCTTTGAGGCATTTTCTCGGCAGCGTGTTGCAGGTTGTCCAGGCAGCGCTGCAGGCCCTTGCCGTCGCGCTGATGGAAGCGGGCAAAGCCCAGCAGCACCAGCGATTGACAGTCGAACATCTTCGAGCTGATGCCGATGGCTGCGGCGCGCTCGAGCATCTTGGCCGACTCGTCGCGGTCGCCCATGTAGAAGGCCAGCATGCCGTGCTTTTGCAGCCGCGTGATTGAACCCGGTGTGAGAGAACTGGCGCGGCGGTAGGTGTCGAGTGCCTCGCCCAGGCTGCCTTGTTCGACCTGCACCCGGCCCATCACGTCATAGGCATCGACGTGGCTCGGGTGGTCGCCGACCAGGCTCTCCAGCGTGCGCAGCGCCAGCACCGGTTGGTTGCTCTCGATCTGCGCGCGGGCGATGCCGAGGCGCGCCCAGGGCAGGGCGCCTGTTTCCAGCACGGCTTCGCAGAGCTTGCGCGACTCGTCGTGGCGGCCCTGGCGCAGAAGCAGCTCCGAGCCGATGCGCGCGGCGTAGAGCCAATACGCCCCGCGGCTCGCAAAGCGCTGCAGGCACAGGCGCGTGGCCTGGTCGTAGTCCTGGGTTTCGATGGCGCTGAAGATCTCGCTCAGCACCTTCTTGCGCTTGCGTGCCTGGGTGAGGCGTTCGCCCAGCGCGGTGGCGGTGTGGGGCTTGAGCAGGTAGCTGTCGAAGGCCGATTCGGCGGCATCGGCCACCATGGTGTACGAGGCCTCGCCGGTGACCACGATGAAGACGGTGGAAAACGGCAGCAGGTTGTTGCGCCGCAGGTCGTCGAGCAGGTTTTGCGCGGTGTAGCTGCTGTCTTCGCCATCGAAGCGGTGCTCGCACAGCACCACGTCGAAGGGTCGTGCCTCGAGCTGCTTGCGGGCGTCGTGGATGCGCCCGCACTGGGTCACCGTGCCCACGCCGAAGTCGCGCAGTTGCGAGGCCAGAATGCTTCGCGATGTCGGGTTGCCATCGACCACCAGGGCCCGGCACTCGGCGATGTCGCGATCCAGCAATTGCACGGTAACTCCAGGGCCGGCATCACGGCCGCAGCATGTAGAAGCTTGCTGCGGGCTGTGCCGGCCATGGCGGAGTTATCGGCGGGAGGGCTGGGTCACTTGAGTCACCCAGCCCGCTGCTCGCCTGCTTGCGCCTACTTGAAGAGATCTTTGACGCGGTTGGTCCAGCTCTTGGCGTTGGGCGAGTGTTTGTCGGGTGACTTCGCCAACGACTCGTCGAGCTCACGCATCAGCTTCTTCTGGTGCTCGGTCAGCTTCACGGGCGTTTCCACGCTGATGTGGCAGTACAGGTCACCCGGGTAGCTGGAGCGCACACCCTTGATGCCCTTGCCGCGCAGACGGAAGGTCTTGCCGTGCTGGGTGCCTTCGGGCAAATCGATCTCTGCCTTGCCGCCCAGGGTGGGCACCTCGATCGTGCTGCCCAGGGCGGCGGTGGTCAGGCCCACCGGCACGGTGCAGTGCAGGTCGTCGCCGTCGCGCTCGAAAATCTCGTGCTGCTTGATGCGGATCTCGATGTACAGGTCGCCGGCCGGGCCGCCATTGGTACCGGGCTCGCCGTTGCCGGCCGAGCGGATGCGCATGCCTTCGTTGATGCCGGCAGGGATCTTCACCTCCAGCGTCTTGTTCTTCTTGACCTTGCCCTGGCCAGCGCAGGTGGTGCAGGGCTCGGGAATGATGCGGCCACTGCCATGGCAGTGGGGGCAGGTCTGCTGGATGCTGAAGAAGCCCTGTCGCATGGTCACCGTGCCGCTGCCGCTGCAGCTGGGGCAGGTCTTGGAGTTGGTGCCGGGTTTGGCGCCGCTGCCATGGCAGGTGACGCACTCTTCATAGCTCGGGATGCGGATCTGCGTTTCCTTGCCGTGGGCCGCTTCTTCGAGCGAGATCTCCATCGCATAGCTCAGGTCGCTGCCGCGAAAAACCTGCTGGCCACCACCACCGCCGCGGCGTGGGCCGGCGCCCCCGCCCTGGCCACCGAAGATGTCGCCGAAGATGTCGCCGAATGCCTCGGCAAAACCACCGAAGCCCTCGGCGCCCGGGCCGCCCGGGCGGAAGCCACCGGCGTTGGGGTCGACACCGGCGTGGCCGTACTGGTCGTACGCGGCGCGCTTTTGCGCGTCGGACAGCATCTCGTAGGCCTCCTTGGCCTCCTTGAACTGCTCTTCGGATTTTTTGGCACCTTCACCCTGGTTGCGGTCAGGGTGGTGCTTCATGGCCAGCTTGCGGTAGGCCTTCTTGATGTCGTCCTCGGTGGCGTTCTTGGCCACGCCGAGCACGTCGTAATAGTCACGCTTTGCCATGTGCTTTTGCTGCTTCTTTTAACGCGAAATCCCCCGTGTGCTGATCAGCCCACGGGGGAAGGGGTCGCAGTGGGCCCGTGCCCGCCGATGCGCTTACTTCTTGTCTTTGACTTCCTTGAACTCGGCGTCGACCACGTTGTCGTCGGATGACGCCTTGGCCGAGGCGGCCTGCGGAGCGTCGGGCTCGGAGCCTGCAGCGGCACCGGCACCGGCTGCCGCCTGGGCCGCCTGCGCATCGGCGTAGACCTTCTCGCCCAGCTTCTGGCTGGCCGTCATGAGCGCTTCGGTCTTGGCCTCGATGGTCGCCTTGTCTTCGCCCTTGAGCGCTTCTTCGGCTTCCTTCAGCGCGGTTTCGATCTTTTCCTTCTCGGCAGTGTCGAGCTTGTCGCCATGCTCGCCCAGGGATTTCTTCACGCTGTGCACCAGCGCGTCGGCCTGGTTGCGTGCTTGCACCAGCTCGAGCTTCTTGTGGTCTTCGGCGGCGTTGAGCTCGGCGTCTTTCACCATCTGCTCGATCTCGGCTTCGGTCAGGCCCGAGTTGGCCTTGATGGTGATCTTGTTCTCTTTGCCGGTGCCCTTGTCCTTGGCTCCCACGTGCAAGATGCCGTTGGCGTCGATGTCAAAGCTCACCTCGATCTGCGGCGTGCCGCGCGGTGCCGGCGGGATGCCTTCGAGGTTGAACTCGCCCAGGCTCTTGTTGCCTGCCGC
>NZ_JANOCG010000204.1:0-2675 GCF_031412075.1 Rhizobacter sp. | reverse complement strand
CTGGTGTGTGGCTCGCAGCTGATCGGCGTGCCTCGCTCCACCGTCATCACTCTGGAAGGCTGACCGTGTACATCGCCGTCAAGGGCGGAGAAGCCGCCATCGAAGCCTCACGCCAGCTGCTGGCCAGCGCGCGCCGCGGCGACCTCGCCGTGCGTGAGCTGGAGGTGGCGCAGATCCGCGAGCAGCTGGGTCTCTTGGTCGACCGTGTGATGGCCGAAGCCTCGCTCTACGACCCCGAGCTGGCCGCGCTGGCGCTCAAGCAGGCGCGTGGCGACGCGGTCGAAGCCATTTTCTTGTTGCGCGCCTACCGCACCACGCTGGCGCGCGTGGCCGCCACCGAACCGATCGACACCCAGCGCATGCGTGCGCGGCGACGGGTGTCGGCCATCTTCAAAGACCTGCCGGGTGGGCAGCTGCTGGGGCCGACGTATGACTACACGCAGCGCTTGATTGACTTCTCGTTGCTCACGCCATCCGTTCGCCCTGAGCCTGTCGAAGGGTGCGCACAGCACGGCGCTGGCTTCGACAGGCTCAGCCCGAACGGAAGTGGGGTGAAGGCGAACGGCGGGGGAGGGACAGGCGATGGGTGGATCCCCAACGCCCTCGACACCCTCGCCAACGAAGGCCTGATCGAAGCCGCGCTGCCGAGCGAAGGTGACCCGCCACCCCCCGACATCACGCGCGACCCACCCGTCTATCCGCTGCCGCGCAGCGCACGCCTGCAAATGCTGGCGCGTGCCGACGAGGGCTGGGTGCTCGGCCTGGGCTACGCGACGCAGCGCGGTTATGCCCACACCCACCCGTTTGCTGGCGACATTCGCTTCGGCGCGGTCGCGCTGGAGATCGCGCCCGACGAGCTGGGCTTTGCCATCGAGATTGGCGAGATCGACGTGACCGAGTGCCAGATGATCAACCAGTTTGCCGGCAGCGCCAGCGTGCCGCCGCAGTTCACGCGCGGCTACGGTCTGGTGTACGGGCATGGCGAGCGCAAGGCGATGGCCATGTCGCTGGTCGACCGTGCGCTGCGCGCCGACGAGTTCGACGAAGACGTGACGGCGCCGGTGCAACAGCAGGAGTTCGTGCTGCCGCAGGGCGACAACATCGAGGCCTCGGGCTTTGTGCAGCATTTGAAACTGCCGCACTACGTGACCTTCGAGTCGGAGCTGCAGCTCATCCGCAAGCTGCGCGAGGAGGCGCTCAAATGATCGACGGGTACAACTTCGCTTATCTCGATGAGCGCACGAAACGGATGATCCGCCGGGCGATCCTGAAGGCTGTCGCCATCCCTGGCCACCAGGTTCCGTTTGGCTCGCGCGAGATGCCACTCGCCTACGGCTGGGGCACCGGTGGCATTCAAGTAACCGCCGCGGTGTTGGGCCAGCACGATGTGCTCAAGGTCATCGACCAGGGCAGCGACGACACCACCAACGCGGTCAACATCCGCCAGTTTTTTGCCCGCACCACGGGCGTCGCCACGACCGAGCGCACGCGAGAGGCCACGCTGATCCAGACGCGCCACCGCATCCCCGAAGCGCTTTTGCACGAAGGCCAGGTGCTGGTCTACCAGGTGCCGCAGCCCGAGCCGCTCTACAAGCTGGAGCCGCGCCGCACCGAAACGCTCAAGCTGCACGCCTGCGAGGAATACGGCCTCGTCAACGTGAAGCTCTACGAAGACCTGGCGCACTGGGGCCGCGTTGAAACCACCTATGACTACCCGGTGCAGGTGAACGGCCGTTATGTGATGTCGCCCTCGCCCATCCCGAGTTTCGACAACCCGAAGATGCACCGCAACCCGGCGCTGCAGCTCTTTGGCGCCGGGCGCGAAAAGCGGCTCTACGCCGTGCCGCCCTACACCGAGGTGAAGAGCCTCGACTTCGAAGACCACCCCTTCCACGTGGAGCCGCAAGGCCATGCCTGTGCGCTGTGCGGCTGCCGCACCAGTTTTCTCGACGAGGTGGTGCAGGGCGCGGGCGAGCGGCTGTGGGCCTGCTCCGACACCGACTGGTGCCGCGAGCAGCAGGAGGCCGCTGCATGAGTGGCGCACTGAGCATCGTGAACGCAGAGCGCAGCGACATCCCCACGCTGATCTCTCTCTACACCGCGGCCGGCCTCGACACGCGCGGGCCGCACGATGAAACCACCGCACGCACCGCCTGGGACCGCATGCACCTGGCCGTGCCGGGGGTGCGGGTCTTCATCGCCCAGCGTGCCGGCATCGCGGTCGGCACCTACACCCTGTTCATCCTGCCGCTGCTGGCCCATGCGGGCGCGCCCGAAGCCATCGTCGAAGACGTGGCGGTGCACCCTGAGGCGCAAGGCCAGGGCATCGGCCGCGCCATGATGGAACACGCGATGGGCCTGGCCCGCGAAGCCGGCTGCTACAAGCTCGCGCTCTCGTCCAACCAGCGGCGCGAGCAGGCCCATGCTTTTTATGAACGCCTGGGCTTCGCGCGCCACGGCGTGAGCTTTGCCGTGGAGTTGTCATGAGCCTTCCCGTGCTGCAGGTGGACACGCTCCACCACCGCTTTCCCCAAGGCAAGGCGTTTGCCGTGCGCGACGCCACGATCACCCTCTACCCCGGCGAGGTGGTCGCCATCGTCGGCGAGTCGGGCTCGGGCAAGAGCACGCTGCTCAACTGCATTGCCGGGCGCCTCACGCCGACCGAGGGTACGGTG
>NZ_JANOCG010000203.1:0-7877 GCF_031412075.1 Rhizobacter sp. | reverse complement strand
CCAGCCAGCGCACGGCTTTCACATGCTCGTCACGCCCCAGCGCGAACAACATCACGCCGGACAAAATCGGCAACCAGATGGCGAGGCTCAGCAAACCCATGTTCTTGTTCTCCGTGACCGATCAGCGACCCAGCGTGACGCTGAGGTAAGGCCACAACTGCCAGGTCATCAACCCGATCACACCCAGGATCATCACCAGCGCATACCAATACAGAAAGCCGGTTTGCGCCAAACGCACAACGGACGCGATGCCGCCGATGCCACGCGCCGTGCCATTGATGGCACCGTCGATCACCACACCGTCACCGCCCTTCCACAGGCCCATGCCCAGCAGGCGCGCGCCAGCAGCCAGCACGTTCTCGTTGAACCAGTCGAAGTAGTACTTGTTTTCGAGAATGCGGTTGATGAAGCCAGTGCGTGCCTTGATGGCCGCAGGGATCTCCGGCTTGACCATGTAGAACACATAGGCTGTCACCACGCCGGCCAGTGCCAACCAGAACGGCAGCGTGCTCAGGCCGTGAAGGGCCATGGCCCAGGCACCGTGGAAGGCTTCGGCCATTTCCTTCATCGCGGCGTGCTTGTCCAGGTTGACAAAGATCGCGTCCTTGAAGAAGTCGCCGTACAGCATGGTCTGGATCGTGAAGTAGCCGATCAGCACCGACGGAATGGCCAGCAGCACCAGCGGAAGCGTCACCACCCAGGGCGACTCGTGCGGCACATGCGGCTCGTGCGCGTGGTGATCATCCGCGTGGTCGTCGTGGTGGTCGTGCTCGCCTGGGAAAGGCTTGTGACGGAAGTTTTCCTTGCCATGGAAGACCAGGAAATACATGCGGAAGGAATAGAAGGCCGTGACGAACACGCCCGCCACCACCGCAAAGTACGCAAAGCCGGAACCCCACAGCTGGCTCTCGTGCACCGCCTCGATGATGCTGTCTTTCGAATAGAAGCCCGAGAACAGCGGCGTGCCGATCAGCGCCAGCGAGCCCAGCAGCGAGGTGATCCAGGTGATCTTCATGTACTTGCGAAGGCCACCCATGTTGCGGATGTCCTGGTCGTGGTGCATGCCGATGATCACCGAGCCTGCGGCCAGGAACAGCAACGCCTTGAAGAAGGCGTGCGTCATCAGGTGGAACACCGCCACCGAGTAGGCCGACGCACCGAGCGCCACCGTCATGTAGCCCAGCTGCGAGAGCGTGGAGTACGCGACCACGCGCTTGATGTCGTTCTGGATGATGCCTAGGAAGCCCATGAACAGCGCCGTGATGGCACCGATCACCAGCACGAAGCTCAGCGCCGTGTCGGACAGCTCGAACAGCGGTGACATGCGCGCCACCATGAAGATGCCGGCCGTCACCATCGTGGCCGCGTGGATCAGCGCCGAGATGGGCGTCGGGCCTTCCATCGAATCGGGCAGCCACACGTGCAGCGGGAACTGCGCGCTCTTGCCCATGGCGCCGATGAAGAGGCAGATGCAGATCACGGTGATCAGCATCCACTCGGTGCCAGGGAACGTGAGCTTGGCCAACTCGCCGCCCTTGGTGAACACATCGCCATAGTTGAGCGACCCGGCAAACGCCACCACCAGGCCGATGCCCAGGATGAAGCCGAAGTCACCCACCCGGTTGACCAGGAAGGCCTTCATGTTGGCGAAGATCGCCGTCGGCTTGGTGTACCAGAAGCCGATCAGCAGATACGACACCAGGCCGACCGCCTCCCAGCCAAAGAACAACTGCAGGAAGTTGTTGCTCATCACGAGCATCAGCATCGAGAAGGTGAACAGCGAGATGTACGAGAAGAAGCGCTGGTAGCCGGCGTCTTCTTCCATGTAGCCGATGGTGTAGATGTGCACCATCAGCGACACGAAGGTCACCACGCACATCATCATGGCGGTGAGGCCGTCGACCAGGAAGCCGACCTCCATCTTCAAGCCGCCGAGCACCATCCACTCATAGATGGTGGCGTTGAAGCGGGCGCCGGCGATCACGTCTTTCAGCACAAGGGCCGACAAGACGAACGCGATCAGCACACCAAGGATGGTAGCGATGTGCGAGCCTCGGCGGCCCACGGCCTTGCCGAAGAAGCCGGCAATGATTGCGCCGGCCAACGGTGCCAAAGGCACCGCGAGCAGCAGATTCTGGGAGAGTTGTGGTGCGCTCATGCCATCAGCCTTTCAGCGTGTCGAGTTCGTCGACATTGATGTTGGAGCGGTTGCGGAACAGCACCACCAGAATCGCCAGTCCAATGGCCGACTCGGCGGCGGCCACCGTGAGGATGAAGAACACGAACACCTGGCCGGCCATGTCGCCCAGGTAGTGAGAGAACGCCACGAAGTTGAGGTTGACGGCCAGCAGCATCAGCTCGATCGCCATCAGCAGGATGATCAGGTTCTTGCGGTTCAAGAAGATGCCGATCACCGACAGCGCGAACAGGATCGCGCCCAGGGTGAGGTAATGCCCCAGCGTGATGGGGCCCAAGGCCAGGGCGCTCATTTGGTTTCTCCGGTGGGCGGCGCTGGGGATGTAGGCGGTGGCTCGACCACGGGCTGCATCTTCACGACGCGAAGGCGGTCGGCCTTCTTGACCTTGACAGCCTCCGAGGCGTCGATGGCCTTGCTGTCTTTCCGCTGGCGCAGCGTGAGCGCGATGGCGGCAATGATGGCCACCAGCAAGATCACTGCGGCGATCTGCAGCGGGTAGAGGTAACGCGTGTAGATCTGGATGCCGAGGAGCTTGGTGTTGCCGAGTTCGATGGCCTTGGCATCGGGTACCGGTGCCGAGCGCAAATCGAAGCCTGGGATCAGCACCAGCGCCATCTCGAGCGCAATGATCACGCCCACGAGGGCAGCCACCGGAAAGTGCTTCCAGAAACCCACGCGCATGTCGTCGACGTTGATGTCGAGCATCATCACGACGAAGAGAAACAGCACCATCACCGCGCCGACATACACCAGCACCAGCGAGATGGCCAGGAACTCGGCGCGCAGCAGCATCCAAACGCAGGAGGCCGAGAAGAACGCGAGCACGAGGAAGAGCGCGGAATGCACCGCACTGCGCGCCGTGATGACGCGAAACGCCGCCCCCAGCAGCACGGCAGAAAAAACGTAGAAGAGCGCAGTGGATGTGGCCATATTGTTCTGTTCAGCGCCTGGGCATCAGGGTGACCGATCTTCCGTTGCCATCCTCCGTTCGCCCTGAGGTATCGAAGGGCAGCGCATGGCCTCGATACTTCAGCCCGAACGGGCGGTGATGGGCTAGGACGGTCTGTCCGTCAGCGATAGCGCGCGTCAGCCTCCTTGTTGGCGGCGATTTCTTTTTCGTAGCGGTCGCCCACGGCGAGCAGCATGTCTTTGGTGAAGTACAGGTCGCCCCGCTTTTCACCGTGGTACTCGAAGATGTGGGTCTCGACGATCGAGTCGACCGGGCAGCTCTCTTCGCAGAAGCCGCAGAAGATGCACTTGGTCAGGTCGATGTCGTAGCGCGTGGTGCGGCGCGAGCCATCGTCGCGCACTTCCGATTCGATGGTGATGGCCATCGCCGGGCACACCGCTTCGCACAGCTTGCAGGCGATGCAGCGCTCTTCACCGTTTTCATAACGGCGCAGCGCATGCAGGCCACGAAAGCGCGGGCTTTGCGGCGTCTTTTCTTCAGGGAACTGCACGGTGATCGTGCGCGAGAAGAAATGCCGGCCCGTGAGTGCCATGCCCTTGAGCAACTCTGTGAGCATCAAGCTCGACAGGACGTTTTTGACGGAAGCCATTGCAGTCATGGTTCTCTTCCTTTAGTTCCAGATGTTCCAGGGGGACTGAATCCACAGCCCGACCACCACCAGCCAAATCAGGGTGATGGGGATGAAGATCTTCCAGCCCAGACGCATGATCTGGTCGTAACGGAAGCGTGGGAACGTGGCCCGAACCCACAAGAACACGGTGACCACCAGGAAGGTCTTGCCGAAGAGCCAGAACCAGTCCCAGAACCAGGCGGTGGCAACGATCCAGCCCGGTGTTTCCATGCCGAGGGCAGCGAAGGACACCGGGGCCAACCAGCCACCGAGGAACAGGGTCACGGCCAGCACCGACACCAGGATCATGTTGGCGTATTCGGCCAGGAAGAACATGGCGAAGGCCATGCCCGAGTACTCGATCATGTGACCGGCGACGATCTCGGACTCACCCTCCACCACGTCGAACGGGTGGCGGTTGGTCTCGGCCAGGCCGGCGATGAAGTAGACGATGAAGATGGGGAACAGCGGCAACCAATTCCAAGACAGGAAGCTCAGGCCCATGCCGGCGAACATGCCCTTGTTCTGACCCAACACGATGTCGGTCATGTTCAGACTGGCCGACACCATCAGCACAATGACCAGCGCGAAACCCATGGCGATTTCGTAGCTGACCATCTGCGCCGACGCGCGCAGCGCGCCGAGGAAGGCGTACTTCGAGTTGGAGGCCCAGCCGGCAATGATCACGCCGTAGACCTCCATCGAGGTGATGGCCATCAGGAACAGCAGGCCGGCGTTGATGTTGGCGACAGCCTTGTCAGGACCGAAGGGCACCACCGCCCACGCGGCCAGCGCCGGCATGATGGTCATGACAGGGCCGAGCAGGAACAGGCTCTTGTTGGCCGCGGTCGGGAGAATGATCTCCTTGAAGATCAGTTTCACTGCGTCGGCGATGGGTGTGAGCAAGCCGAAGGGGCCGACACGGTTGGGCCCGGGTCGGATCTGCGTCCAGCCGATGGCCTTGCGCTCCCACAGCGTGAGGTAGGCCACGCAGATCATCAGCGGCGCCACCAGGGCAATGATCTTGATCAGCGACCAAGCCGTGGGCCAGAAACCGCCCAGCAACTCGCTGCCAAAGGTGTTGACGGTGTCGAGCATGTTCAGGCCCTCTCGACGGTGATGGGGCCGAACATCGCGCCCAGCAAAACCGTGGTCGGCACACGCACGGCCGTGGCGGCCAGGGTGGCGTCGAGTTGCGCGGGCAGCACGGCCTGTGCTGCGCCTTGCGAGACACGCACCGTGGCACCTTCCGCCAGGCCGAGTTGCGACCACAGCGCGGGCGGCAGGCTCGCGACCGGTGGCTTGGCATCGGCCGTCAGCTGCAGCGAGGTGGCACGGCGCACCAGCGAATCGGTGGCGTAGATCGGCACATCGGCGATGCGCTCCAGGGCCGATGTCGCAGCGGGCGACGAGGCAGAGGCCGGCGAAGCTCTGTTGCTCAAGCGCGAAGCCACGGTGCTCAGGTCACCGAGTGCCTCGGCGCGCACTTCTTCGGAAGTTTCGAAATCGAAGCCCTTGATGCCGAGCAGGTTGCCCAGCACGCGCAGCACCTTCCAGGCGGGGCGGGTGTCGCCTAGCGGTTTGACGACACCGTGGAAACTTTGCACCCGGCCTTCTGCGTTGACGAAGGTGCCGGAGGTTTCGGTGAAGGGCGTGATCGGCAGCAGCACGTCGGCGCTTTCAACCGCAGCCGTCTTGAACGGCGTCAGAGCAATCACCATCTCAGCGCCCTGCAGCGACGCAACGGCGGCGCTGGCGTTGGCAGCGTCGAACGACGGTTCCACATTCAGCAGCACGCAGGCTTTCAAGGAACCGCTCAACATCTGGCCCGCGTTCAAACCACCGTTGCCCGGCAAGGCGTTGACAAGTTGTGCGCCCACCGTGTTGCCGGCTTCGGTGAGGTAGCCCACCGAGGCGCCCGTCTGCTCACCGATCCAGTGGGCCAGCGACAACAATTGGCTCGCTTGCGGGTGTTGTGCCGCGGCGTTGCCCAGCAGCACCGCTTTGCGCTCGCCCGACAACAGCGACGCGGCAACGGCTTGCGCCACTGAACCCGCTGTCGCAGAAACCGGTGCGGTCACGCCCTTGCTGCCGGCGATGGCAGAGGCCACTTCAGCCAAGGCTTGCACCCATTGGCTCGGCGCTATTGAAACGCTGTTGGCAAGAGGCATCAGCCAGTCGTCTTGCACCGCATGGATGCCGTGCACCTTGGCACCCTTGCGTGCCGCCTGGCGGATGCGCTGGGCGAACAGCGGGTGGTCCTTGCGCAGGAAGGAGCCGACGACCAAGACGCTTTGCAGCATGGACAAGGAGGCAATCGACGTCCCCAGCCAGCGGACTCCACCGACGTTGGCAAAGTCAGCGTGACGCGTGCGGTAGTCGATGTTCTCGCTGCCCAGTCCACGCACCAGCTTCGCAAGCAGGTGCAACTCTTCCACCGTGCTTTGGGCTGACCCCAATGCACCGATGCTCTTGGCGCCGTGGTCAGCCTTGATCTGCTTCAGACCATTGGCCACGTACTCCAGCGCCGTGGTCCAGTCGACGGTTTTCCACTCGCCGCCTTGTTTGATCATCGGCGCGGTCAGGCGCTCGTCGCTGTTGACCGCTTCGTACGAGAAGCGGTCACGGTCAGCCAGCCAGCACTCGTTGACGTCTTCGTTCTCGAGCGGCACCACACGCAGCACCTTGTTGTTCTTGACCTGGACGATCAGGTTGGCGCCGGTGCCATCGTGCGGGCTGACGCTCTTGCGGCGCGACAGCTCCCAGGTGCGGGCGCTGTAGCGGAAAGGCTTGCTGGTCAACGCGCCGACTGGGCACACGTCAATCATGTTGCCCGACAGCTCGGAGTCGATGGTCTCGCCGACCACGGTGGTGATCTCGGAATGTTCACCGCGATGGATCATGCCCAGCTCCATCACCCCGGCGACTTCCTGTCCGAAGCGCACACAACGCGTGCAGTGGATGCAACGCGTCATCTCGGCCATCGAGATCAGCGGACCGACTTCCTTCTTGAAGACGACGCGTTTTTCCTCGTCGTAACGCGACTCGGATGCGCCGTAACCAACCGCCAGATCCTGCAGCTGGCACTCGCCGCCCTGATCGCAGATCGGGCAGTCGAGCGGATGGTTGATCAGCAGGAACTCCATCACGCTTTGCTGGGCCTTCAAGGCCTTCTCGCTGCGGGTGCGAACGATCATGCCCTGGGTCGCGGGCGTGGCGCAGGCCGGCATCGGCTTCGGCGCCTTTTCCACCTCGACCAGGCACATGCGGCAGTTGGCCGCGATCGACAATTTCTTGTGATAGCAGAAATGCGGGATGTAGGTGCCGGCGCGATCGGCAGCGTGCATCACGGTGCTGCCTTCGACCACCTCGACCTTCTGGCCGTCGAGTTCGATTTCAATCATGCGAGTACCCGCCCTGCGCCTGCCGTGGTGGTGGCCAGCGGATCGATGTGTGGCGGCGCCACGCCCTGCCCCTTCTCGATCAGCGCGACAAACTCGCCGCGGAAGTGCTTGATCATCGCGCGCACCGGCATCGCAGCGGCATCTCCGAGCGCGCAGATGGTGCGGCCCTGAATGTTGTCGGCAACCGAATTCAACAGATCGATATCCTCCATGCGCCCTTTGCCATCGACAACGCGCTCGACCATTCGGAACAGCCAGCCGGTGCCTTCGCGGCACGGCGTGCACTGGCCGCAGCTCTCGTGCATGTAGAAATACGACAGGCGCAGCAGCGAACGCACCATGCAGCGGCTGTCGTCCATCACGATCACCGCGCCCGAGCCCAGCATCGAACCCGCCTTGGCGATGCTGTCGTAGTCCATCGTCAGCTCGTTCATGATCGAGGCCGGCAGCACCGGCGCCGACGAGCCGCCGGGAATCACCGCCTTCAGCGTGCGGCCCTTGCGCACCCCGCCGGCCAACTCGAGCAGCTTCGCAAATGGCGTACCGAGCGGCACCTCGTAATTTCCGGGCCATTCGACATCGCCGGACACCGAGTAGATCTTGGTGCCACCGTTGTTGGGCTTGCCGACCTCGAGAAACGCCTGACCGCCGTTGCGGATGATCCACGGCACAGCCGCAAAGGTTTCGGTGTTGTTG
>NZ_JANOCG010000202.1:0-13008 GCF_031412075.1 Rhizobacter sp. | reverse complement strand
GGCGTCGATCCAACCGCCAGTGCCGGGCTTCAGGTCGAGCCCGACCAGCTCGCCGACGCGCAGGCCGCAGCCGTACAGCAGCTCGACGATGCACTGGTCGCGCGCGGCCAGCACCGCGTTGCCACCGTCGTCGTCGGTCGGTGCTTCGGCCAGCGCCATCGCGTGGTCGACCGACAGCGCTTTCGGCAGCAGCTTCGCGCCCTTCGGCGCGCGCACGCCTTCGACCGGGTTCAAGGCCACCAGCGCATCGCGCCCGAGCCAGCGGTACAAGCCGCGCCACGCCGACAGGGCGATCGCGATGCTGCGCGGCGCGAGGCCGCGCGAGTGCAGTTGTGCGGCCCAGCGCCGCACGTGGTGGGTCTGCACATCACGCAGGGCCACCGGCATCGCGGCGGCGAACGATTGCAGCCACTTGAACGCGTCGCCATACATCGCCAGCGTGCGCTCGGCCAGGCGGCGCTCGACGCGCAGGTGCTGCAGATGGCGCCGGATGTCGTCGTCGAGATCCGGCACTTCTTGCATGGCGGTCAGCCGCGCGGCGGCAGCAGCCGCGAAAGCGCTGCGCTCGCCAGTTCGCCGATGCGCCCGAGGAACTCGGTGCCCATGTCGGCCGTGTAGCGGGTGGCGTCGGGCGAGGCGAGTACCAGCATGCCGAACGCCGCGGTGACACCGGTTTCGCGCAGCGGGATCAGCGCCATCGACATCGCCGCCTTGGGCTCTTCGAGCCACTGCGCCGCTTCGAAGCCGGCGTTCACGCCGCAGTAGGGCACGGTCAGGCTGCCGGCAAAACTCTTCACGTCGTCGCTCACCGCCTGCGCGAACGGCATCGTGGCGAACGAATCGGCGCTGCCCCAGACCCGAACGCCGCCCTGCGGGATCAGGAAGTTGTGCAGCAGCTCGCGCACCAGCACCTCGGGCAGGTCGGCCGGGTTGGCGGTGACCATCAGCGCGCGCGTCCAGCGGTGCAGCTTGTCGGCGATCGTCACGTTGTCTTGGCCGTGGCGGATCATCTCGATGATCTTGTGCTCCAGGCCCTTGATCTTGTCGCGCAGCATTTCCATCTGCCGCTCCTGCAGCGAGACGGCGCGCTGGCCGTGCGGGCTGGTGAGCTGCACCGAGCCCAGCAGCTCGGCGTGGCGCTCGAAGAAACCGGGCGTCTGCGCCAGGTAGTTGGCGATGTCGGCTTCGGTGATGCCCTGGATGCCGGATGCGCTGCTCATGGGTGCTTGCTCACAGTTCAATTTCTCCTTCGAAGACGGATGTGGCCGGGCCGGTCATCAGCACGTGGCTCTTGGCACCGTGCCACTCGATCGTCAGGTTGCCACCACGTGCTTGCACGTCGACACGCGAATCGAGCAGGCCGAGCCGGATACCGGCCACGACCGCCGCGCACGCGCCGGTGCCGCAGGCCAATGTCTCGCCGGCGCCGCGTTCGTGCACGCGCAGGCGGATCTCGCCGCGGTTGACGATCTGCATGAAGCCGGCGTTCACATGGCGCGGGAAACGGGCGTGCGTTTCGACCCACGGGCCGAGCGTGGCGACCAGCGCGGTATCGACATCGGCCACGATGTGCACCGCGTGCGGGTTGCCCATCGAGAGCACGGCCACCTCGACCGTCTGCCCGTCCACATCGAGCGGCCAGAGCGAGAAGTCGCCGAGCCGGCGCGCTGTCAGGCCCGCTGCGTCGAAGGGCACACGCGCCAGGTCGAAGATCGGCGCGTTCATGTCGACCGTGACACGCCCATCGTCCTGCAGCTGCAGTTCGAGCACGTTGTTCATCGTGCTCACACGCAGCGTGCGCTTCTGCGACAAGCCCTTGTCGCGCACGTAGCGCACGAAGCAGCGCGCGCCGTTGCCGCAGTGTTCGACTTCATCACCACTGCCGCCGTTGAAGATGCGGTAACCGAAGTCGACGCCCGGCGTGCTGCTGGGTTCGATCATCAGGATCTGGTCGGCGCCGACCCCGAAACGCCGGTCGCCGAGCGCGCGCATCTGCGCATCGCTCAGTTCGATGGGCGCGCGCGTGGCGTCGAGCACGACGAAGTCGTTGCCGGCGCCCTGCATCTTGGTGAAGGGCAGCTTCATCGGCGAATTATCGCAGCGCAGCACAGCGCCGCCGCACACATCTCAATACAAGGACGGCTCGCCGGCAGGCCGTGTCTTGAAGCGCTTGTGCACCCACAGGTACTGCGCCGGGTTGCGCCGGATCTCGCCTTCGATCCAGCGGTTCATTGCGGTGGTGTCGGCCACCGCATCGTCGGTGGGGAAATTCTCGAACGGCTCGCCGAAGCGCACCCGGTAGCCCTGCCCGCCCGGCAGGATTTCGGCCACCACCGGCTGCACCACCATGTCGAGCGCTTTCGCCATGCGCGAAGGCGCCATGAGGGTGGCGGCCGGCACGCCGAAGAAGGGCACGAAGGCGGCGTCACGTGCGCCGAAGTCCATGTCGGGCAGGTTGAAAAATGCGTGGCCCTTGCGAATGGCGCGGATCAGCGGCAAGGCCTTGTCGCTGCGCGGGAAGATCTCGGCGTTGCCGAAGCGCAGGCGGCCTTTGCGGATGATGGCGTCCATCACCGGGTTGCTCTGCTGCTGGTACATCGAGCAGGCAAACCGGCGCTGGTACAACAACACCGCCACACCTGCCACGTCGAGCCCCATGAAGTGCGGCACCAGCCACATCACCGGGCGCTCGCTGCGCTCGGCCAGGTGCACGTCGCCTTCCACCTGAATGATCTGCGTGAGCCGCTCGGCCGGTGCAAACCACAACAGGCTGCGCTCGAGGATGCTGCGGCCCAGCCAGCGAAAGTGCTCGCGCGCCAGGCGGCGGCGTTCGGCTTCTGGCTTGTCGGGGAAGCACAGCGCGAGGTTGCGCAAGGCCACCTGGCGGCGCGGCGCGGCCACCCAGTAAAGCAGGCGCCCCACCCCATTGCCCAAGGCCGCCAGCAGCGGCAGCGGCAGCTTGTGCAGCAGCCACATCGCGCCTAGCAGCAAACGGGCTCCCCAGCTCGTGGCCAATCATCACTCCTGTTGTTCGGTGTCGCCAGCCGCTGGTGAGCGCGGCGACTTGTAGCGGTGATAGCCCCAGAGGTATTGCTGCGGGCACTGCAGGATCAGGCGCTCCATCGCATGGTTGATCCGGCGCGCCGATTCTGCCGCGTCGTCGGGCAGTTCTTCGGGAAACGCATAGAAGCGTTGTACGTAGCCTGCACCGCGCGGCAAGCGCTCGGCCCAGGTGAGCAGCAGCTCGGCGCCGGTCTGCGCCACCAGGCGGGTGGCGAGCGTCATGGTGTAGGCCGGGCGGCCGAAGAAGGGCGCCCACACGCCCATGCCGTCGGGCGGCACCTGGTCGGGCAGCAGGCCCACCATCTGGCCGCGGCGCAACGCGCGGATCATCTGCCGCACGCCCGCCAGCGTGGCCGGGGCGGCCAACAACGCCGGGCGCTCGCGTGAGGTCTTGACCAGTTCGCGCAGCCAGGGCTTGCGCGCCGGGCGGTACAGCACGGTGATCGGGCTGGTGACACCGAACCGCTCGGCAATGGCCTGCGCCGCCACCTCGAAGCAACCCATGTGCGGCGTGAGCAGCAGCACCCCCTTGCCGCGCGCCAGTGCCGACTCGAGCACGGCCTCGTTTTCGAAGCGCATGCGCGGCAGGATGGGGTCGCTGGGTTTGCGCATCCAGAGGAAGGGCAACTCCGTCACCATGCGCCCCGCCGAGGCGATGGCGGGCTTCCATTGCGCCGGGCTCAAGCCGGCCTGGGTGGCGTTGGCGGCCAGGCGCTTGCGGTACCCGGGCGAGAGCAGGTAACCCGCCCAGCCCAAAAACGTGCCCATGGCGTGCAATATGCCGAGGGGCAGCGCCGCAAACCAATGAAATAGGGTCAACATCTGGTTCTTATAATGCCGTCATCGCCGAGTTATGAACTACTTGCGGGGCGATTCAAAAATTCTGCTAAAGCGTTCGCCGCTCGACCCCTTAGGCCGGCAACGCGCAACGTGCAACCTACTGGAGTTTAAGAGTGTCGAACGATTTCCTTTTCACATCCGAGTCCGTCTCTGAAGGTCACCCCGACAAGGTGGCGGATCAGATCTCCGACGCCATCCTCGACGCCATCTTCAAGCAAGACCCGCGCTCGCGCGTGGCCGCCGAGACGCTGACCAACACCGGCCTCGTGGTACTGGCGGGTGAGATCACCACCAACGCACACGTCGACTACATCCAGGTCGCACGCGACACCATCAAGCGCATCGGCTACGACAACACCGAGTACGGCATCGACTACAAGGGCTGCGCGGTGATGGTCTGCTACGACAAGCAGAGCAACGACATCGCCCAGGGCGTCGACCACGCCAGCGACGACCACCTGAACACCGGCGCCGGCGACCAGGGCCTGATGTTCGGCTACGCCTGCGACGAAACGCCCGAGCTGATGCCCGCGCCGATCTATTACGCACACCGCCTGGTCGAGCGCCAGGCCCAGCTGCGCAAAGACGGCCGCATGCCTTTCCTGCGCCCCGACGCCAAGAGCCAGGTCACCATGCGTTATGTCGACGGCAAGCCGCACAGCATCGACACCGTGGTGCTCTCCACCCAGCACGCGCCCGACCAGAGCGAAACCCAGCACAAGATGAAGGCCTCGTTCACCGAAGCCATCATTGAAGAGCTGATCAAGCCGGTGCTGCCGAAAGAGTGGCTGAAGAACACCCGCTACCTGGTCAACCCGACCGGCCGCTTCGTCATCGGTGGCCCGCAAGGCGATTGCGGCCTGACCGGCCGCAAGATCATCGTCGACACCTACGGCGGCGCCTGCCCGCACGGTGGTGGCGCGTTCAGCGGCAAAGACCCGAGCAAGGTCGACCGCTCGGCCGCCTACGCCGCGCGCTACGTGGCCAAGAACATCGTGGCCGCCGGCATTGCCCGCCAGTGCCAGATTCAGGTGGCTTACGCGATCGGTGTGGCCAAGCCGATGAACGTGACGGTCTACACCGAAGGCACCGGCGTCATCTCCGACGAGAAGATCGCCGCGCTGGTGAACGAGCACTTCGACCTGCGCCCCAAGGGCATCATCCAGATGCTCGACCTGCTGCGCCCGATCTACGAGAAGACGGCGGCTTACGGGCACTTTGGGCGTGAAGAGCCGGAGTTCAGCTGGGAGAAGACTGACAAGGCTGCGGTACTGAAGGCTGCTGCCGGTCTGTAAGGCTTCGCGCACGATCCAACAAAAAGGGCGGCCTGCGGGCCGCCCTTTTTCATTCGCTCAGTCCACCCACCACCACGACCGATCCGCCCCGGTGAAGCGCGAGAACAAGCCACTGCCTGCAAAGCGTGGGTCGAGCGAGCTGGCCGCACCAAACACCACATAGGCCGCGCTGCGGGTCATCGACCCTGGCCCCACCGAGCCGGTGTTCTGGTTGGTGACGGTGCGGGTCTCGCCGGTCACGTGGTTGTGCATCAGCATGTTGCTGACGCTGGTGGTGCCCGCCCCCGCGCCCAGGTTGTTGGACACGCTGGAGAAGGCCACCCAGGTGGCGTCGTAAGACAGCGAGACACGCTCACCCTGGCCCACCGGGCTGTCGGCGTTGCCTTGCACGCCGGCCGTGCTGACGCTGCTGCGCGCCACCTCACCCGTCTGGGTGTCGACGATGAACACGTCTTGTACGCCGTTGGTGTCGCCCGGCACCACATTGCTCGCGGTGGTGGCATAGGCCACATAGCGGCCGTTGCCCGAGATCGCCGGGGCGACCACGCGGCTGGCACTTTCGGTGCCCTGGTTGCGCTCGCCGCCGCCGCTGGTGAGGCTGACCCGCGTGCGCGAGCCAGCAGCGTGGTCGTAGACGAACACGTCCCACAGGCCGTTGGTGTCGCCCGCGGTGATGTTCGACGCAAACGAGTAGAACGCGAGGCGCTGCCCGTCTTCCGACAGCATCGGCTTGCCTCCGCCCACACCGGTGCCCGCGCCATCGGCGGTGATCAGCGTGTTGGTGCTGCTGGTCATGTCGCGGCGGTACACGTTGATGGTGCTGATGCCTGACACGCCGGCCGTCAGGTTGCTCGCGCCGCTGGAGAACGCCACCACGCGGCCATCGCCCGACACCGTGGGCTCGAAGCTTTCGGAGTTGGCTTCGGCGCCGCCGGGGCCGACGCTCACGCGCACGACACCCGCCGAGCCGATGGCCGAGCGCACGAACACGTCGCGCACGCCGTTGGTGTCGCCGGCCACCAGGTTGCTGGCGTAGGACTCGAATGCCACCACCAGGCCGTCGGCCGAGATGGAGGGTGCCCAGCTGTCGCCGTTGCCTTCGACACCGGCGGCATTGGCGCTCACCAGCACGGTCTGGCCGGTGAGGTTGTCGCGCCAGAAGACCTGGCGGCGTGCGCCGGTGCTGCCCGTGCCCATGCCGGCGGCGCTCGACACAAAGGCGACGAAGCGGCCCTCGCCATACGCGATCGCGGTGGCGCCGATGCTCTCGTTGCTGCCACCGATCACCGGCGACTGGCTGTCGAAGTAGGTGCCGCGCACGGCGTCGTTGCTGCTGCGGCCGACGCGGTCGTAGGTGTGTTCACAACCCACGCGCAGGCCGGTGGCGGCCACCGGCGTGGTGCCGGTCGCGCCCTTGTAGACCGAGCAGGTCTGGCTCGCCGGCGAGCTGAACAAGCTCACCTGGTAGGCGGTGCCGGCCGCGAGCAAGGCGCTGAAACTGAACGCCGTTTCTTCGTAGCGCTGGGTGTTGCCCGTTGACAGGGTGACGGTGCTCGTGAGGTTGTTCCCACCATTGTTTTGCAGCACCACCTGCGCGCCAATCGGCCCGCGCAAGGTGCCGGTGAGTGGGGTGCCGCCGGCCGGTGGGGGAGGCGGCGGAGGCGGGCTGCCGCCACCACCACCGCCGCAGGCGACGAGCACAAACGCAGCGGCCAGGCTGAGCAGCCGGGTGGCCGTTCGGCCCTGGGCAGAACGGGGTTCGAGATGTTTTTGCATGAAAGTCTCCTCCGAGGAGTGGGGCTGAAAGGCAGGTACAGCACCCAAGTTATCGGGGGAGGCGTTATGCAGGCGTTATGGCGGCGGCCCCTTGATGGGCCAGTGCAGCGCGACGCGGGTGCCGCCAGCCGCGGCGGCTTCGAGCCGCAGCACCGCGCCGATGGCGGTGGCTCGCGACTGCATGTTGGCCACTCCATGGCCACCCACGATCTGCTCTCTGGGCAGGCCGACGCCGTTGTCGGTGAGTGACAACACCACCGCAGGGGTGGCGCCTTCTTCACCAGGCTCCCAGCGCGCTTGCACCGCCACCTCGGTCGCACGCGCATGTTTGAGCACGTTGGTGAAGGCCTCGAGCAAGATGCGCTGCACCTGCAGCACCGACTGCGGCGAGAGCTGCGGCAAGGGCGGCAGCTGCGACACGTCCCACAGCACCTGCACACCGGCCGCCTGCAAGCGCGGCTGCAAGCGATAACGCAGCGTGGCCAGCACGGCGATCAGGTCGCCATGCACCGGCTGCAGCGAGTCGACGGCCATTCGCATCTCGTCGAGCGCCTGTTTCACATGCTCTTCGAGCACCGCCGGGTCGGTGCCACGCTGGCTCACCATGCTGAGCAGGCCCACGAGCTGCGAGCCCACGCCGTCGTGGATCTCTCGCATGATGCGCTGGCGTTCGGTGAGCACGGCCTGCTCTTGCTGCTGGGTCTGCAAGGCGCCGAAGGCCTGGTGCAGTTGCTGCTCGCGCTCGGCCACACGCTGCGCGAGGTTGGCGTTGAGCGCACGGTAGTCGGCCACCGAGCGGCTGTAACGCTCGGCCACCAGCCCCGCCATGATGAGCACGAACACGAAGATCGCATGCGGCATGGTCGAGAAGCGCAGGCCGGTGGAATGGCTCGCGCGAATGAAGCCGAGGTCGTAGATGCCCGCGCCCACGGCAATGGCGGCCGCCACCACCAGCACCCAGCCGAAGCGGCCGCGCCCGCGCAGCGTGGCGCGCACGATGATCGCGAGCGAACCCACGCCCACCGGCACCAGCACGGCCAGGCCCAGCGTCCAGAACAAGGGCACGGAAAAGGCGAACGAAGCCACCGCCAGCAACGACGACAAAGCCATCGCTGCATAGATCGCCCGCCCGGCCCAGGCCGGCGCGGCACCGAGCGCGAGCA
Source organism: Rhizobacter sp. (assembly GCF_031412075.1). Classification (GTDB taxonomy): domain Bacteria; phylum Pseudomonadota; class Gammaproteobacteria; order Burkholderiales; family Burkholderiaceae_C; genus Rhizobacter. The sequence continues at coordinate 4,871 of NZ_JANOCG010000202.1, read as the reverse complement.
GCGCAAAGCGGCAGATCAGCGCCAGGTGGCACGCATAGCAGACGGCGGCGATCGCACCCCACAGCGGCCAGGGCACGGGCACGTCGGGCCACACCTGGTCGAGGTTGCGCACCACGCCCAGAAAGGCGGCGATGCTGAAGCAGCCATAGAGCGAATCACGCTGGCGCCACCACAGGCCGCCCACCAGGCCGCCCATCACGATGAGGCTCACCGCAAAGACGATCGACGAAAAATGCCGCCAGCGACGGTGCTCGGCGTACAGCGGCTCCACCGCTGTTTGTGGGCCGTAACGGATCAGCGAGAGACCACCCCAGCGCTGGCGCTGGATCGTGACTTCGATCGTGAGTTCGTTGGGCCGGTCGGCATGCAGCAGCGCGGCCGGCACGGTGACCAGGTAGGCCGTCTTGGCGGCGTTGAAGCGCGGCTCACCGAGCGTGCCCAGGCGCTGCACGGTGGCGCCATTCACCTGCACCAGCACCTGGTTGCCCACACGCGAGAACAGCAGGGCCATAGGTTCGGGAGAGGCGCGCGGTGGCAGCGCCAGGCGGTAGGTGGCGCTGCCATCGCGGCCAGGGAAGTCGATATCCCAGCGCCGGCTGAGGTCGACCTCGCCCCCACGCGGCGGCAGCCCGTCGGGCCGCAGCGAGGCCTGGGCGCGGTCGAGGGTGATCACCTCTTGCGCCGGCGCCAGGCCGGCCGTGCAACAGAGCACGAGCAGCAGCACCAGCCTGCGCAACCACATGTCAGCTGCGCAAGAGGCCGAGCTGGCGCGCTTCAAACACCGCTTCGGTCTTGTTGTGCACGTCGAGCTTGCCGTAGATGTTGCGCACATGGGTCTGGATGGTGCTCACCGACAAGCCCATCTGCTGCGCGATCTCGGGGTAGATGAAGCCACGCGCCACCAGGTTGAGCACCTCAGATTCGCGCCTGGACAAGGCCACCGGCCCCCCTTCGGACCGCGGCACGGGCGCGGGGCTGTGGGCCTGCCAGCGCACCAGCAACTGGCGCGCAATGATGGGCGACATTGGCGAGCCGCCCGCGTGCAGGCTGATCACGTGCGAGGCCAGGTCGGCCTCGGTGCCGTCTTTGAGCAGGTAGCCGCCCGCGCCGGCCTCGAAGGCCTGCAGCATGTTGGCTTCGTCGGCAAACATCGTGATGACCATCACGGCGCAGGCCGGTTGCAGGCGGCGTGCGCGGCGTATCACCTCCAAGCCCGGCAGATCGGGCAACCCCAGGTCGACCAGCAGCACATCGACCGCGTTTTCGGCGAACCACTCCAGCAGTTCGGCGGCGGTGGGTGCGGCGTACAAAAACCGCAGGCTCGGTTCGGCGGCAATGGCCCGCTCGAAACGCTCGCGCACCCGGGCGTCGTCTTCGACCAGGGCGACGGTGACGGGGTTCATGGGCAGGCATGTTCGCACGCGGCCCGAAGCGAAGCCACGCGCGCGCATCCTCTGAACATGGGAGAAAGGCGCTCAGTCGCCCGGCAAGGGCAGCAGGGGCCGCTGCAAGGTGGTCAGGGCCGGCGCGCGCTGCAGGTAGTTTTGGCGCCAACCCGCCGGCAAGGTGGAGGCCACCGCCTGCATCCAGGCCGAGGCCCGCAGTGTGATCACCGCGGCCCGGCGCAGCAGAGGCAGCATGGCGGCCACGTCGCAAGCACGGCGCGCCAGGCGCAGAATCGTCTCAGCTGCAAGGACAATGCAGCAGATGTCATGGGCGCAGCACCGCCGCCCGCGCCAACAGGTCACGGTTGACCGCGTTGCGGTGCAGAAAGCTGTCGCGAAACTCGGGCGGCACGTGGGCGTCATGCACGGCGCGCACCCAGGCCAGGCCGTCGTCCACAGCCTGGCGTGCCTCGTCATCACGGCCGAGCGCCGCCAGGGCTTGCGCGGCCACCAGCCAGACTTCGGGCAGATAAAACGTGTCGGGCTGGTAGTTGCGGGACAGCTGCAGCGCCGCTTCGGCATGTGGCAACGCACGCGCCGTGGCGCCTTGGCGGAGTGCACAAGCCGCCGCCCGCACGTGGCCGGCGAGCGCCACGCCAAAGCGCTCACGTGCACCCGCCCACGCGGCCAGGCTGGCGGCCATGACTTCACCTTCGTCGGGCGGCACCAGGCGCGTCGCGAAAAGGCTGGCGATGCGGTGGTACACGTCTTCGGGGTTGGGGATGACCTGCAGCGCTTCGCGCATCAGCGGCAAGCCATCGCGCCCCAGCTGCTGCTCAAGCTCGGCGCTGTGCGCCATGCGGATCATGGCCATGCCTCGCTGCAGCCCCGGGCGCTGGGTGGCCAGCAGCGGCACCGCCCGGGCGGGCTGCCCGAGCTGTTGGTACAGGACCGTCAATCGCTGCTCGGTCACTGCCTTGTCGGAGTTCGAGCCGCCGAGCTCCTCGTAGCCCTTCACGGCTTCTTCCAGCAGGCGCAAGGCTTCAGCGTAGCGCCCCAGGTCGCGCAGCCGGTGTGCCAAGGTGCTCTGCATCTGCAGCACCCGCATCGACACGCCCTCGCCGGAATCGAGCGCGAGCTGGCGTGCCTGCGAACCCATTTGCGCAGCCTGCCGCACCAGCCCCATCTTGGCCTGGGTGGAGCCGGTGTTCGACATCGTCTTCCACACCATGTCGGGGCGAGCCGCTTGCAGCGCGATCTCGCGCGCCCGCGCCCACGCGGGCAGGGCGTCGCGCAAGCGGTTGTCGTAGTCGAGTGCTATGCCGGTGGCTTCCCAGTATTCCCACTGCTGTTCGAGGTTGGCTTGCCCGCTCACCCGCTGCGCATACGGCTCCAGCAAGGCTACGGCTTCGGTGGGCAGGCGGGCATCACACAAGGCCCCCGACAAGATGATCGCGAAGCGCAGCTCCAGGTCTTGACGGCCCAGCGCCTGTGCGCTGGCCATGGCGCGGCGCGCGAGATCCACGGTCTCGTCCCCTTCGTAGCGCGTGATCGACAACTCCAGGCGCGCATCGAGCACCTGCAAACGCTGCTCGTCGTTGCAGGCCACCTCATCGAGTTGTGCGATCGCCTGTTGGGCTTGCACACCCATGTCATTCGCGCTGAGCACGCGTGCACGCTGCAACAAGGCCTCGAATCGATCTTGCAGCTGCCCAGCACGCTCGAAACACTGCGCTGCCTCGGCCAACAAGGAGGTCTGTTCAGACAAGCGGGCCGCGTCGCGCGATCGGTGTGCCGCCGCCAGATAGGCGGCGCCGGCTTGCGGCCATTGCCGAGCCGCAGCCCAGTGCTGCGCCAGCCGACCCGGCTCGCCGCCGCGCGATTGCAAGAAGCCCGCAATCTCGGCATGCAGGCGTTGCGCCACCGGCTTGGGCACCGAGGCCAGCGCCGACTCGTAAATCAGGTCGTGCAAAAACGCGCCGTCACGAAACACCTGCGCCGCTTCCAGCTCGGCACAGGGGTCGGCCAGTGCCAGCGTGCGCACCCCCAACACGTGCGACGCCAGCTCGATGGAAAAGTCGCCCGCAGCCACGGCGGCGCAGCGCGCCAGCTGCACCGCCTGCGGTGACAGCTGCCCGATGCGCCGCTCGATCAGCGTGGCCACGTTGCCCGCTGCAGGCAGGCGCACGGCCAGCCAACCACGCTCGGATCGCTCTTGCGCCGGCGTGCCTTGGGTGAACCAGGCCTTCACCGTTTCAAGCAGGTAGAGCGGGTTGCCGCCGGTGTGGCGCAACAACACGGGTGCGGCCTCGGCCGCATCGAGCCCTGGCACGTCGAGCGACGCCAGCAGTTCATGCACCTGGGCCAGCGTGAGCGGCGGCAGCACGACGGTCACCGCTTCGGCCTGGGCGCTGAATTCGGCCAGCAGCGCGCGCCCGGCCTCGCCGACCTCGGCACCCCGACCGGCCACCAGCCAACGCCTCGGCGAACCCGCGGCCACGTACTGCAGCAGCTCCACACTGGCCTCGTCGGCGAAATGCAGGTCGTCGAACACAAAGCCGTCGAGATCAAAGACCGGGCTTGCCAGCGTCGCCGCGATCGCGTTGAAAAAGCGGGTGCGCTCTTCGGGCGAGCTCATCGCTTCGGCCTCGCCCAACTCGGGCAGCAGCCGCGCCAGCTCCTTGCGCAGCGAGGCATCGAGCCGGTCCACCGCGTGGCGCGGCAACTGGCGCAACAAGCGCGACATCGACGCGTACACCACCCGGGCGTCGCCAGGCCTCGCGCCGACGATCAAGACCCGCCCGCGCGCCAATGCAAAGTCGCCCGTGAGGCGGGTCTTGCCCATGCCGGCTTCGCCCATCACCACCGCAAAGCGCGCTTCGTCCCAGGCCTCGTTCAAGGCCGCCCACTCCGCCTCGCGCCCGATCAAGCGCGGTGGGCGCAACACCGAGGCCGGCACACGGTGGGCGGGCGCGGGGCCGCTCAAGGTGCCGGACTCGATCTGCCGCAGCAGCGTCAAGGTGTCTGGCCCGGGTCGCGCGCCGACCTCGTCTTTCAGCACCTGTTCACAGCGGTCAAAGGCCAGCAAGGCACTCGCGCGGTCGCCCGCCAGGTAGTGCAGCTGGATCACACGCCGGTGCGCCTCTTCCGACAAGGGCTCCAGTGCGAGCAACTCATTGGCATGCGACAAGGCATCGGCATAGTCACGCGCCTGCACGGCCATGTCGCTCAGCTCGGCCAACGACTGGCGCGTGCGCGCCCGGCGCCGCCCGCGCTGCTGCATCAGCCATGCCAACAGTTCAGCGCCGAAGTCGTGGCGGCCTTCGCCCAGAACACCATCGGATTCCTGCAAATCGTGGCCTACCCCTTCGGCCAGGGCCAGCGTGGTGCTGCCGCTCACCACATCGACGCCGAGCAACTTCTTCAGCTGAAACAAGCGCTGGCGCAAGGCGTTGCGCGCCGCCTCGGGCTCGCTCTCGGGCCACA